>JALQUL010000295.1 GCA_023260735.1 Limnohabitans sp.
AATTGATCAATGGGCACTAGAACTTTCGCAAGGTGTTTGTCCTTCTGCAATAGAGCTACAATTATTTAAAATTTTATTTAAACCCGATAAAAATGCGGCTGAATACAAGGCCGTGGTTCAAGCTGCAAAGGCGACCAAAAAAGCACCATTAGATTTGTTGCAAAATGCTGGTGCTATCAAATCAGCTTATCAGTTTCATTGGCAACGTTTTTTAAGTGAGCAGTTTCCAAAGGGTACTGGCCATCCCGAGCTTTCCCCCCCCGTATTTGATGATTTAGTACAAGCACCTCAGCCTGCATTTTCAATTGATGACTCTAGCACCAATGAGATTGATGATGCATTATCAGTGGTAGGTATTGGCTCTGGCACAGTAAGAGTCGGTGTACATATTGCGGCACCAGGTTTGGCCATTAAGCCAGGCTCTGATATAGACATGATTGCAAAATCAAGAATGTCAACCGTCTATATGCCAGGTAATAAAGTGACCATGTTGCCTAAATCGGTAGTGGAAAAGTTCTCTCTTGATGAGGGTAAATATTGCCCCACTTTATCTTTCTATCTTGATTTTAATGAAGAGACATTAGCGATTATTCAAACTGAATCTAAAATTGAGTCTGTTTTGATTAAAGCTAATTTAAGACATGATCATCTCTCTGACTGGGTGACTCCCGAACTATTAACACAGGCTCCTGCTGCTGATTTAATAATTCCAGAGGCTCTTAAAAATGTCGAGTTAAAAGATTTACAGTTTTTATTTAGGTTGTCTCAAAAGTTAAAAATCGATAGGGAACAGGTAAGGGGCAAACCTGAAATCCAGACTCGACCAGATTTTGATTTTAAGCTGCAAAAATCTTCTGCGGACCAGCCTTTAGGCGATGAAGTAGTTCAAATTACTCAGCGAAAGCGCGGTGAACCACTTGATTTAATTGTTGCGGAAGCAATGATTCTAACCAATCATCATTGGGGTAGGTTATTAGCAGACAAAGGTGTTCCTGGCATTTATCGTAGCCAAGCAGCCTTGGCTCCTGGTGTAAAAGTACGTATGAGCACCAAGCCTTTAATCCATGCTGGGATTGGAGTGGACTGCTATGCTTGGAGTTCTTCGCCTTTAAGGCGATATGTAGATATGGTGAATCAGTGGCAATTAATTGCCTGCATTAAGCAAGGTAGTACCGCCGCTTTAGTTGCACCATTTAAACCAAAAGATGCCAGTTTATTTGCGATTATTTCTGGATTTGAAGATGCTTATGCGGCGTATCGAAATATTCAAAATCAAATGGAGTTGTATTGGACGCTTCGCTATTTGGCGCAAAATAATATCCAAGAATTAGATGCTGTGATTATCAAAGATGGCCTAGCAAGGGCTAATGAGTTGCCTTTGGTTTTATCTATTGTGGGAGGACCGCAAGCTCAACGTGGTGATCAAGTAAAACTTAAAATTACCATGGTGAATGAGTTGTTATTAGCTATACAAGCTTCGGTCATAGAAGTATTTTCTCATCCAGAAAATACTTCAGAAGTGACGGATGATGCAGAGTCAGACGAGGAGTTGGGTGTTGTGCCTGTTGCGATTGCAATGGATTTAGACGATGCGTCAGATTCCAGCGAGGCTGTGCCTGAGGCTATTCAGGTTTTATCAACAGGGGCTTGATTGTGTTGAGATTTGCTCGATTAAGTATTTTGCAAAAGTGTTTATTAGGTTCAGCCCTAGTACATGCTGGAATATTTGGTTTTAAATTTGTTGATCCAGAAGGCTTCGATAGAGTTTTTAAAGATCAAGGTCTAGAAGTGATTTTAGTGAATGCTAAAGGTCAAGATCATCATGACAAACCAAAAGCATTAGCTCAAACCTCATTATTAGGTGGTGGTGACGAGGCGAAAGGTCGAGCCACTTCAGCTCTTCAAGCCAGTCTTGTGGACTCCAGTGGGGAATCAATTGAAGAAATTCGGCGTGAAATTGAAGCTGCGCAATCTCAGCAAAATTTAATGTTAAC
>JALQUL010000337.1 GCA_023260735.1 Limnohabitans sp.
GATAGACTTACCCGTTCGCAAAGCACGCCTGCTCGTTGAGCAACCCCAGGTAAATAAATGTCTGAAGAAACTCAGACGGCGACCCGTGTTCAAGTAGAGCATCCGGTCACTGAACTTATCACTGGTGTTGATATTGTTAAAACTCAAATTTTGGTGGCGGCAGGTGAGAAATTACCTTTTACCCAAAAAGACATTCAAATTCGTGGTCATGCTATTGAGTGCCGTGTAAATGCTGAAGATCCCTACAACTTTATGCCTTCACCTGGCCGCATTACGATGTGGCATGCACCAGGTGGTCCTGGCGTTCGTGTTGATAGTCACGTTTATACCAATTATTTTGTGCCCCCCAATTACGACTCCATGATTGGTAAAATCATTACTCACGGAGATACCCGTGAAGAAGCAATGGCACGTATGCGTACCGCCTTATTAGAAACCCTAGTAGAAGGTATTAATACCAATATTGCACTTCATCGTGAGCTCATGGTGGACGCCAAGTTCATGCAAGGCGGAACCAATATTCATTACCTTGAAGAATGGTTAATGCACCACAAGCGTTAAAAATTAAAAAAGTGGCCCTTGGGGCCATTTTTTTATTGGTTATACTTATACTACATCATTAAAAAAATCAGCATCTTTTTGAGTGCTTTAAGAATTTTGGTTGAACCCTTCAAGATTTTGATTTTTAAAACTCCAACCATCATCAATGGTTGCAAAATTTAGCTTGATGCTAGCGGGTATTCATCAATACTCAGTACTTCAATTGATCGATTAAAAAAGGAAAATCGCATGTTTGAGCTTGTCTTGACCTGCCCCGAAGCCCAAGTCGAGACCGTCACAGAGGCGCTCGAAGCCCTTGACGCACTTAGTGTCTCTATTGAAGACAACGATGCGGACACCCCCCACGAACAAGCTTTGTTTGGTGAGCCTGGCATGCCACCTCCCAAAGAGGCATGGTTGCACTCACGCTTAACTGCTTTGTTTCCTAATCAAGAGCAAGCTCAAGCCGCTCTTGATTTATTACAAGCTCAACCATTTTTTGCCGATAGCGCTTTGGTGGCCTTACGAGAAGTGGCTAACGAAGACTGGGTTCGCTTAACTCAATCACAATTTAGCCCTGTACCAGTCACCTCTGATTTTTGGATTGTGCCAAGCTGGCACGATGTGCCAGAAGCGGCCAAAACTGTGATTGCCTTAGATCCTGGTATGGCTTTTGGTACTGGCACACATCCTACCACCCGTATGTGTTTGCGTTGGATTGCCAATAAAGCAGCGAGTGGTAAGTCAGAGCAACATTTTGGCCGAGTCCTCGATTACGGTTGTGGCTCCGGTATTTTAGCGATTGGCGCTGCTAAGTTTGGTGCCCTCGATATTGACGCAGTTGATATTGATCCTGCCGCTGTAGTTGCCACACAAGACAATGCCAACGTTAATCAAGTGCAACTCCATGCTGGTTTGCCCGATATTTCTAAGGGGCAGTATCAAACCGTATTGGCTAATATTTTGGCAACTCCATTAAAAGTCTTGGCTCCCTTGTTATGTGGACATGTGGCTCCTGGCGGCTTCTTGGTGTTGGCAGGTATCCTTGATAGGCAAGAGCAAGAGTTAAAAGATGCCTATGCCCCTTATTGTCAGTTACAAGTTTCTGATAGCCAAGAGGGTTGGATTTTAATGACAGCTCAAATCAGCGTTTAAAATAATGGATAAGTTATTGAATTTTTTCATGTCACTTATCCATTTTTTAGTGATTTTACGTAAGGCCAATCATAACCTCCCATGATTCTTGCTACCCGTTGTCCTAAGTGTAAAGCTATTTTCAAATTCCCTCCCTCCCTCCTTTCTGAGTCGGGCGGCTGGGCAAAGTGTCACCGTTGCCGTGAAGTTTTTAATGCTACGGCTTATTTGGTGCAACAAAGCCCCGATGTATTATCTAGCGCCACTCAACTAGGTTCATCTGTAACTGCAAACGGGCAAAATTTGGTATCTAGTGTAAAAACAAGTCCCGCAGAGTCTGCTAATCGAGCTGACAAAAAGAACAAAACACGAATTGAGCCTTCTGGCTTTAGTCTTGAGTCCTTATATCCCTATGATGTTGCAGCAGAATCAGCTACGCCTGCTCCTGCTCCAATACCAAACAGTAGTTCAAGAAGTGTAAGAAGTAGCAGCAATAGTGTTACTCCCTCAACTCTATCAAGAAGCGTAGCTTCCTCAAGCCCCTCAGTTCAAAGAACTAGTACTAGGTCTCAAGAGGCAGTGCCTAGCAATAAGTCATCAAGCGAGCAGAAATTTGTTCCAAGCCAACCACCTTTTGGATCTTCCCGTGAAACCTTGGCAGGACGTGAGGTGAGACGAACAGTCAGCACTACTCAAGCTACAGGACAGCGCACTCGTCCACCAGGCGCTATTCCACGCACTGAAGTGGTCACCGAAAATCAGCTAGCGACTAAAACCACCGATACCAAGCGTCGATCTACAAGTGCTTTGTCAACACCTAGTTTTTTATCAACTAATAAAGCGTCTTCTGCAGCCAAGTCCAATGGCAACACAAACTCTCAATTTGCGTCTAGTACAACCCCTAATTCGAGTACTAGCCCTAAACAAGGTGTAGCCATTGATACCGTATCTATTATTGATCCTGTACAACAAGCCAAAAAAAGTAAACAAGAGTTTATTCGCAATAAAAAACTACTATGGTTAGGTTCAATAGTAGCAATTGTGATGTTGTTTTTACAAATCACGCTAGGTGAGCGAAACCGTTTAGCTACCTATTTTCCAGCGACTCAAATCGCATTGAAGCCGATGTGCCAAATATTTGCTTGCACCATAGAGCCGCTTAAATTGGCGGAAGCGGTCGCCATTGAAAACAGCAGTTTTCACATTAATGGACCCGAACAAACCGGCAATGTAGAAGAGCAGTATCAACTTACTTGGTCAGTGAGCAATAAAGCATTACATGAGGTGGCCGTACCTCATTTAGAACTGACTTTAAATGATGTACTTGACCGACCATTGTTACGCCGAGTTTTAACTGCGCAAGACCTAGGCTTTAGCCAAAAAACCATTACCGCAGAAGGAGTGTGGGAAGGTAGCACTATCATTACCGTAGTGCCCTCCGAAGGTGGCGGCCGAGTATCGGGTTATAGGCTAACTGCTTTTTATCCGTAAGCAAAGATAAGCTACTGGCCCCAAAAGATATTTTTGTACCACTTGGTATTTCAATTCATCTGAGTATTTCTTCATAAAGTCCCCAAAATGTTGGCGTCCAACTTTTGGGTTTACTTTATGTTAAAGGGAACTGAGGGGGAGTTCAATTAAGCTTGTGCTTTTTCCCAGGCTTGAACTTTTGCCTTCGCAGCCACTTTCACATCAACAGGCAAGAAAGACGCTTCAATACCTGCATACTGCATAGCAATAATTTCTTGTAAGCTCACATTGGTTTGTTGATGAATCAACTCTAGTTCTTTACACAAAGTGGTGTCTGACATTAAGCGGTTGTCAGTTGAGCAAGACAAGCTTAAACCTGCATCTAACATGGCACGTATAGGATGAGCAGCAATAGAAGTAGCCGCACCTGTGTGTACATTGCTACTTGGGCAAACTTCAAAATGCAAACCCAATGCTTTAGCTTGATCAGTCCAGCGCGGGCTACCATCCGCTTCTTGACGTACTACATTGACACCATGACCAATACGAGTAGCACCCAAACGGGCCGCTTCAATTACTTGATGACCCGCATCGGCTTCACCAGCATGTAGCGTAATGCCTAAACCAGCATCACGGGCAATATTGATGGCTTTTTCATGATCTTTTGCAGGAAAACCAAATTCTGGGCCTGCTAAGTCAAATGCTACCACTCCTTTTCCTGCATATTGAGCCGCTAATTGAGCGGCTACTGCTGTTACTTCGGGTGCGTGATGACGCATACCACAAATAATTAAGCCACTAGCCAAACCACTTTTTTTCATACCTGCAATAAAGGCTTCAATCACCGCTTCGTTGCTTAAACCAAAGGGTTCAAATAATTGAGGTGCCATTCTAAACTCAGCCAATACACAACCATCAGCAATCGAGTCTTGGGCCAACTCAAACGCCACACGTTCGCAGGCTTCTAGGGTAGCCATACCATCAACGGTATAAGAAAAACCCTCTAGGTAACGTACCAAACTACCAGAATTGGCATTGTCTGCCATCCATTGTGCAATCGCGGCAGGTTCTTGATGGGGTAACTCAATGCCTTTTTGACGGCTTAGTTCCAGTAAAGTACTTGGGCGCAAGCCACCGTCAATATGTTCATGCAAGCAAACCTTAGGCATGGCAGCCCAGTTAAAAGTAGAAGTCATAGTTTCTCGATATAAAAATGGATAAAAAAGCCAGTAATTTTAAAAATTAACAGCCAATAGTGTAAGGGTGGATTGCAAAGTTGTTTTAAAAATCAAATAAAACCAATTCGTTTTGATATGGAAATATGATTGGTTCATGAACTCATCCTCCTGCAAAGTGGCAGTTAGAGGAGGTTGACTGCTTGGGTTTTGTGGAATTGGTCTAATACATCCCCTTAGTTCCCCTTATTAACTCGTGGTAATGAGGGCTATCAATGGCGGTAAGACTTATGCCGTAGGTCTCCTAGGGTTTGTACTTGAGGCATTGGATAAATTTTAGTTTATGATTAAAATACGCAAACGTTTGCCATCTGGTTTTTAGTGATTTTTAACGGCAAATTGTTCTTGTGATGACCCATTACTTAATTTCCCTCAAAGGACCTGTATGAAACTTTCTTTTGCTAAAACCCCCCATATTCTCTCTGTGGTGGCTGCTGCCGCATTATTAGCCGCTTGCAACAAGCCAGCTGACAACGCAGCTCCTGCACAAACCGCTAGTGCACCTGCCTCAACAGCCACGGCAACTGGCCCAGTACCTGCCATTATTTTTGATATGGGTGGTAAGTTTGACAAGTCATTCAATGAAGCGGCCTACAAAGGCATGGAGCAGTTCAAAAAAGAAACTGGCATTCAATATAAAGAATTTGAAATTGCCAATGAAGCCCAACGTGAGCAAGCGATTCGTCGCATGGCAGAAGAAGGTGCTTCCCCTATTATTGGCGTAGGTTTTGGCCAAGCCAGCAGTATTGAAAAAATCGCTAAAGAATTCCCTCAATTAAAATTTGCCATTATTGACAGCGTAGTCCCTGATGTACCTAACGTGCAATCAGTGGTGTTTAAAGAGCACGAAGGTAGTTTCTTGGTGGGAGTTTTAGCTGCTAAAGCCAGCAAAACTGGCAAAGTTGGTTTTGTCGGTGGCATGGACATTCCTTTAATTCGTAAATTCCAATGTGGCTATGAACAAGGTGTGAAATATGTCAATAAAAAAGGTCAAATTTTTGCCAATATGACAGGTACTACAGGCGCAGCTTGGAACGATCCTGCACGTGGTGGTGAACTCACTAAAGCACAATTTGCTAAAGGTGCAGATGTTGTATTTGCGGCTGCAGGCGGTACTGGTATTGGTGTGTACCAAGCGGCTAAAGATGCAGGTAAATTAGCTATTGGTGTTGATAGCAACCAAAACCATTTGCAACCAGGCACTATGCTTACTTCTATGGTTAAACGTGTCGATACAGCGGTTTACAACGTAGCTAAAAACCATACCCCTGGCATTAGCAATCTTGGCTTAAAAGAAGATGGCGTAGGTGTTGCAATGGATGAGCACAACGCAAAATTAATTACTGACGAAATGAAAGCCGATTTAGAAAAAGCCAAAGCTGGCATTTTAGATGGCAGCATCAAAGTGGTTGATTTTATGGCCGCTAATAAATGTAACTAAGCCATTCAAAGTGGTCATTATTTAAAAAATAGATGGCTACTTTTGAAATGACTTATTTTCATTTTTGAATTGATATTCATGATAACCCTAGCCACTCAAGTATTACAAAACCCTTGTTGGTTAGGGCGTACTGTTTTTAAAGCAACATGAGCACGATTAAAGATGTCGCTCTTAAAGCGGGTGTTTCATTCACCACTGTTTCTCATGTTATTAATGGCACTCGTAAGGTAAGTGAGATTACTCATCAACGGGTAATGCAAGCAATTAAAGAGTGTGCTTATGTACCTAGCCAAGTGGCTCGTTCTTTGCAGGCTTCGCAAACCCATATGATTGGTTTGTTAGTGCCTGATATTAGCAACCCTTTTTGTGCAGAAATTACCCAAGGCATAGAACAAGTAGCCCAAAAACAGGGGTTTGCTATCATGCTTTATAACCATCATCAACAAACACAAACTCAACAATTTGACGACTTATTAAGTCGCAGGGTAGATGGAGTTATTTTATTAGCGGGCATTTTTCAGCATTCATTTTTAGCTCCTGCCCTGCAAAAAAAACTAGCCCATCACCGCTTACCCTTGGTGTTAATTGATCACGAACCACAAGATATTGTGGCTGATAGTTTGTTGTCCGATGCCTTCGAGTCGGGTCGTATGGCTACTCAGCATTTAATCGACTTGGGCCATCAAAAAATAGCTTGTATTAGTGGTCCCCTTAATATGCCGGTGAGCCAAGCAAGGGTAGACGGCTGGAAAAGTGCAATGCAACAGCTACCCAATTTTTGTTATGAACAATTATTGTACGAAGGAAGTTTTAATATTGCCAGTGGCGTAGAGCTAGCAAAAAAAATATTAACAGAAACACAATGTAGTGCCGTTTTTGCTTGTAATGACATGATGGCATTAGGTGTTTTAACCGCCGCATCTTATTTAAATGTGCAAGTGCCACAAAAATTATCGGTGATAGGGGTCGATGGTATTGCAATGGGCCAATACGCATCACCTGCACTCACCACAGTGGGTAAAGATTTAATTGCTTTGGGCGCACAAGCCGCCAACTTGTTAATTAGCCGAATTAAAAATCAAATCACTGGGGGTAATTTAAGAGTGATGACGCAGTCGAATTTAATATTAAGACAATCTACTACTAGCTTTCAAGCTTAGTTTTTATTTTTTGTGTTTATTTCAAGAGAGTTAATCAATGCCAGGCTCCAACTCTAATCTTTCATTAGCTAGCCAAGTTAATGTCGTTAGCCAACCTATTGCGGTTGAAATGAAGCAAATTTCAAAACGCTTTGGTGCAGTGCAAGCCAATGATCAGGTCAACTTGCAAGTACCCTTTGGCTCTATTCATGGTTTGGTAGGCGAAAATGGTGCGGGTAAGAGCACCCTCATGTCCATTTTGTATGGCATGTATAGTGCCGACTCTGGGGAAATTAAACTCTATAGTCAACTCACTAAAATTCGCCAAACGCAAGATGCGATTGCAGCAGGTATTGGCATGGTGCATCAACATTTTATGTTGGTCGGTACTATGACGGCACTTGAAAATATTATGCTGGGGGCAGAGTCCTCTTGGCTGTTTGATCGAGCTCAGGCCAGTGCCAGAAAAAAACTAGAACAACTCATGCAAAGCACGGGTTTATATGTGGAGTTAGATGCCTTAGTCGATCAGCTTAGTGTGGGAAATTGCCAGCGCCTTGAAATTTTAAAAACGCTTTTTAGAGGTGCCAAAATATTAATTCTTGATGAGCCCACAGCGGTATTAACACCCCAAGAAACGATTAGTTTATTTGAGGTGCTGAAAAAATTGCGCAGTCAAGGTACTACCATCATGATCATTACTCATAAATTAAAAGAAGTAATGGCCTTGTGTGATAACGTTACGGTAATGCGGGGTGGCAAAGTAGTCCATGAGTCGGCTATTGCCAATACCAGCACCGAAAAACTCGCCCAAGCCATGGTAGGTAGGGCGGTGCATATGGGGGCGCAAGATCATGTCGCTCCAATTCAAACCTTGCAGTTAGCGGCAGAGCTAAAAAACATCAGTTTAAAAGATCACCGAGGCGTTTTAAAACTTAATCAAATTAACTTAAAACTTTTTGCCGGCGAAATAGTCGGGGTAGCTGGTGTTTCTGGTAACGGGCAATCTGAATTATTAGATGTGCTCTCTGGTATGCAAATACCTCAGCAAGGACAATTACAAATTGCAGATCATCAATTTGAAGGTAAAAACTGGCTTAATCCTACTTTGGCAAGGCAAATTCGTATAGGCCATATTCCAGAGGACAGGCATGGCCGAGCCATGGTGTTAGATTTTGCAGCTTGGGAATCAGGTGTGTTGGGTTTTGAAGATAAAAATTCTAAAAATGGTTGGATGGATCATGGCCAAATGAAAACCCATGTGCAAGAATTAATGCATCAATACGATGTTAGGCCCCCCCATATTCATTTAAAGTGCGGTCAATTTTCTGGGGGTAATCAGCAAAAACAAGTGATTGCCCGAGAGTTGTCAGAACAACCCACTATTTTATTAATTGGTCAACCTACCCGTGGTGTTGATATTGGTGCCATTGAATTTATTCATCAACAAATTCGTAAAGCCCGAGATGCAGGCTGTGCTGTGTTATTGGTTTCTAGTGAGTTAGATGAAGTATTAGCCCTTGCCGATAGGGTTATTGTGATGAATCAAGGCAGTATTGCAGGCGAGTTAGCTATAAAAGATTGCAATGAAATCAATATTGGTTTATTAATGGCGGGAGATACTCGCAAAGCGGAGACAGTACAATGAAGTCCAACCATTCCTTACCCCATTGGGCTGAATATATTTTATTGCCACTGCTGAATTTAGCCATCGCTTTAGTAGTCTCTGGTGTGGTGGTAAGCCTTATTGGGCAAGACCCAATTCAAGTCATTCAAGTCTTAATTAAAGGTGCTTTTGGTTCACAACGCGGTTTTAGTTATACCCTTTATTACGCTACCTCTTTTATTTTTACTGGCCTAGCAGTTGCAGTCGCATTAAAGGGTGGTTTGTTTAATATTGGGGGCGAAGGTCAAGCCGTGATGGGTGGCCTTTGCACTGGTTTAGTGGCCCTATGGTTATCGCCTTATTTGCCTGCTTGGATTATGTTACCCACTATGCTGTTAGCTGCTGCTTTAGGTGGCATGATTTGGGCCGCCATACCGGGTTATTTACAAGCATGGCGAGGCAGTCATATTGTGATTACCACCATTATGTTTAATTTTTTAGCGGCCTCGGTTTTGACTTATTTATTAGTCAATTGGTTAAAAGCACCGGGTTCTATGTCAGTCGAGAGTCGTTCATTTGCCGCTTCGGCCAAGCTACCTTCCATGCATGAATTTTTATCTTGGTTAGGTGTTTCTTGGGCTTCATCTCCTCTTAACACGAGTTTCTTTTTGGCTTTGTTAGCAGCCCTTGGCGTTTATTTCTTTTTATGGTTTAGCAAAGCTGGCTACCGCCTTAGAACCGTGGGTCTTAGTGAGGGGGCTGCTCAATATGCAGGCATGAATACCAAAGTGCAATTATTAACTTGTATGGCTATTTCAGGAGCTTTAGCAGGTTTGGTCGGTATGAACGAAATCGCAGGTGTTAGTGGCCGCATTTTATTAGATTTTGCGGCGGGGGCTGGTTTTACTGGAATTGCGGTTTCTTTAATGGGCCGTAATCATCCTTTAGGAATAGTATTTGCCAGTTTATTGTTTGGTGCTTTGTTCCAAGGTGGTGCCGAGGTCTCATTTGTAGTGCCAGGTTTTACCCGTGATATGGTGGTAGTACTGCAAGGTTTTATTGTGATGTTTACTGGGGCAATGGCTTATGTGATTGCCCCTAGCCTTGCTAAATTAATTCATTTAGTGCAATCTAAAAATAAAGCCCAAGGAGTAGTCAATGGATGAAGTGTTTTGGGGCTCTATGATTGCCTCTACCTTAAGAGTATCAACCCCTTTAATTTTATGTGCATTGGCTGGATTATTTAGCGAGCGCAGTGGGGTGGTTGATATTGGCCTAGAAGGTAAATTATTAGCTTCTGCATTTGCCGCTGCTGCGACTGCGGTTAGTACACAAAGTTTAACGTTGGCGATGATGGCGGCAATTGCTGTCGCTATTAGTTTTTCGCTTATTCACGGATTTGCTTGTGTGACCCATTCTGGAGATCAAGTCATATCGGGTGTAGCTATTAACATTGTGGCCGCTGGTTTAACCGCCGTATTAGGAGCGGCTTGGTTTAGGCAAGGTGGGCAAACCCCTTCTGTACCCGATCATGTTCGTATGGGACCTCTTAGTCCCGATTTAGCCAATGCCCTGCAAAATCACAAAATATTAGAAGCTTTTTTAGGACAGAGTAGTTTGGTCTATATTGGCTTTTTAGCGGTACTCGCTAGCTGGTGGTTGTTATGGAAAACCCGTTTTGGCCTACGCCTTAGAGCCGTTGGAGAAAATCCAGCCATGGTAGAAAGTGCAGGCGTATCGGTGCAAAGAATGCGTTATAGTGCATTAGTCATTAATGGAGTGTTATGTGGTTTGGCGGGTGCTTATTTAGTCTTATCTTTAAGTGCTTCTTTTGTGCCGAATATGTCGGCAGGCAGAGGTTTTATGGCATTAGCCGCTTTAATTTTTGGTAAATGGAAACCCAAAGCCACTCTCTTGGCTTGTTTATTATTTGGTTTCCTAGATGCAGCCGCAATTCGTTTGCAAGGGGTGGTGTTACCTACTATTGGTGAAATACCCGTGCAGTTTATTCAAGCCTTGCCTTATTTATTAACGGTAATTTTATTAGCTGGTTTTATTGGTAAAGCAGTGGCACCTAAAGCAATTGGTGTGCCCTACACCAAAGAGCGTACATAAGGTTTTTATGAGTTTTCAAAATCAAAATTTAGTTCCTAGTTGGTTAGATGCCGACACCCAAGAGGCGCTTTTAAAAGCGGCCCTAGAGGCACAAAAAAATGCCTATGCACCTTATTCAAAATTTTTGGTGGGCGCTGCCATCCTAGATGAAAATGGTAATATTCATTCGGGCTGTAATGTAGAAAATGCCGCCTATCCCGAAGGCACTTGTGCCGAGGCTGGCGCTATTGCTGCAATGGCATCTCAGGGATCAAGATCTATAAGAGCTTTGTTGGTAGTGGGTAATGGGAATCAATGGGTAACACCATGCGGTGGATGTCGTCAAAAAATTCGTGAGTTTGCCACCGCTACTGCGCCCATCTTAATTGCGAACCCAGAAAAAATATTAGCTGCACTTAATTTAGATATTTTGCTCGCCCATAGTTTTGGTCCCGATCATCTCACCATCATTTAAATCTTTTAGAAAGTAAAAACCATGACTGCATTAGAAGTACTACAACAACGTTTCCCCAATGCCAAACCAAAAATTGCAGTGATTCTAGGCTCTGGTTGGGGAGATTTTGCTAAGGCAATTGAAAATCCACAAACTGTCAGCTATAAAGACTTACCAGGCTTTCCTTTGCCTAGCGTGCAAGGCCATGCCAGTGATTTAATTTATGGCACTTTTGGCGATAAAGAGGTGGTCATATTAACGGGCCGTAAACACACTTATGAAACAGGTGATGCCGATGGCATGAAACTACCCATTCGCACCTTAAAAGCATGGGGTTGTGAAGTCTTAGTACAAACTAATGCCGCAGGAAGTTTACGCCCCTTTATGCAACCAGGCAGTTTAATGATGATTAACGATCATATTAACTTGCCACAACGCTCACCCTTAATTGGTGAGACGGGATCAGAGCGTTTTGTGAGTATGGTCAATGCCTATGATGCCGACCTACGTAGCAAAGCAATGGCAATGGCTAAAGCACAGGGTTTGCCGGTTTATGAAGGTGTTTACGCTTGGTATGTAGGCCCACAATTTGAAACCCCAGCTGAAATTCGTATGGCGGCCATTGTAGGCGCCGATGCAGTTGGCATGAGTACCGTGCCAGAAACCATTATTGCCCGTCATTCACAAATGAAGGTGTTGGCTATTTCATTAATGACTAATATGGGTGCTGGTTTATCGGAAGAAAACATCAGTCATGCTCACACCTTAAGCCAAGCGCAAGCAGCCAGTGAAAACGCGACTAAGTTATTAACCCAAGTCATTCAAAACATGACGCTTTAATCGCATTCACACATCATCAAGCTATTATCCCTGCTTTTGCTTTTGACTATTTTTTAAATGAAGTTATGAATACCACTCTTATTGATTATGCTAAAACTGCTTTATCTTGTCTTGATTTGACCGAGTTATCAGATCAATGCCAAGCATCAGATGTGGTTGCTTTGTGTGTAAAAGCCATAGGACAGCATAGCAGTGGTGTCAATATTGGGCAGGTGGCTGCGGTGTGTGTGTGGCCTGCATTTGTAGCGCAGGCTCGCTCTTTGTTACCCAACACTATTGAGGTAGCAGCAGTAGTTAATTTTCCATCGGGTCAAGAGCCTCTTAATCAGGTGAAAACCGATATTCAAACCATTCGGGATGGTGGTGGCACAGAGGTCGATTGTGTGTTTCCGTATCAAGACTTAATGGCAGGTCAAGAAGCCACTTGTTTAGAATTTTTAAAACAAGTAAGAGTCGCTTGTAGCGGTATGCGCCTCAAATTAATTTTAGAAACAGGCGCTATGCAAGAGCCTAGTTTAATTGCCAAAGCCTGTGAAATTGGCTTGTTAGCAGGAGTTGATTTTTTAAAAACCAGCACTGGAAAAATTCCTCAAGGAGCTAGTCTTGAGGCTGCAGAAATTTTATTAACCGCCTTGCAACAATCTGGCAGAGCCAGCCAATTAGGTTTTAAACCCTCGGGCGGTATTAAAACAGTTCAAGATGCACAAAAGTATATCGATTTAAGCGCAAAAATAGTCGGTTCAGACTTTATTAACGCAGCCCATTTTAGGATAGGTGCAAGTGGTATTTGGAATGATATTGCCTCTATTTTGGGCGCACAAGCCAGCAGCACTAACTCAGTGGCTGCTTCGCAAAATCCACATTATTAATTTATTATTTTTAAAAGAACAACCATTATGTTGGCACAAGAAATTATTCGTCTAAAACGAAATGGTGAAGTTTTAAGCACCGAACAAATCAATGAGTTTGTCGAGGGCTTGGTAAGTCAAGCTTGGTCAGAAGGACAAGCCGCTGCTTTAGCAATGGCCATATTTTTTAACGGTATGACCATGCCAGAGCGGGCCGACTTAACTAAGGCCATGATGAATTCTGGCTCTGTAATGGATTGGTCTTCTATGCAATTAGATGGCCCCATTTTAGATAAACATTCTACTGGTGGAGTGGGGGATAAGGTCAGCTTAATGTTGGCACCCATGGTAGCGGCCTGTGGCGCTTACGTGCCCATGATCTCAGGTCGAGGGTTAGGCCATACGGGTGGTACGCTTGATAAATTCGATAGTATTATGGGTTATCAAACCCAACCCTCTCTTGAACTATTAAGACAGGCGGTGCAAACTGCGGGTTGTGCCATTATTGGTCAAACCAGCGATCTAGCCCCAGCCGATAAACGTTTATATGGTATTAGAGATGTAACGGCTACAGTTGAATCCATACCGCTTATTACCGCCAGCATTTTGTCTAAAAAATTAGCGGCTGGATTGCAAGGCTTGGCCATGGATGTGAAGTTTGGTAATGGTGCTTTTGCAGACAATCTAGAAATGGCCAGAGAGCTGGCGCAATCATTGGTGCAGGTTGCCAATTTAGCAGGTTTGCCTACCAATGCCTTATTAACCGACATGAATCAAGTTTTGGGTCATAGTGTAGGCAATGCCCTAGAAATGCTAGAAGCCATTGAGTTTTTAAATGGTAGTTATCAAGACCCACGCTTGTTAGAAATTACTCTAGAGTTGGGTGCTGAAATGCTGGTGTTGGGTCAATTAGCCAGTAGTTTAGATAATGCCCGCGAGCAGTTGCTTACTCAATTAAATAACGGCAATGCAGCCAAGCGATTTGCTTTAATGGTACAAGCATTAGGTGGGCCAGCAGATTTAATGCAAAATCCACATCAGTATTTAAGCGCTGCAAACACCGTATTAGAAGTAAAAGCGCCGCATTCTGCATGGGTGGCTTCTATGGAAACTCGTGATATTGGTATTTTGTTAATCGAGTTGGGCGGAGGTCGTCGTAAAGCCTCTGACTCCATCGACCATAGTGTTGGCTTTACTGGTTTGCCGGCAATAGGAACGCGTCTAGAACAGGGACAAGTTTTTGCTAAAGTGCATGCCACTAGCCCTGCTCAAGCTCAAGAAATGGCGCAACGTTTATTGGCACTTTATCAATGGTCTAACACACCTGTAGCCACTACGCCTGCTATTTTAGAAAAAATTACTGGAGTATAAAAATGAGTCGTGCGATTGTTTTAGTTCTCGATTCTTTTGGCATTGGTGCCGCCCCAGATGCCAATAAATTTGGTGATGTAGGCGCCAACACCTTTGGTAGCTTATTAAAATGGGCACAGCAACAAGGCCGTACGTTACAGATTCCAAACCTACAAAAAATGGGTTTGGCCCATGTCGCCCAAACCGCTACTGGTCAATGGCCCTTAGGTTTACCGCTTATTCAGCCAGAAAAATCAATTTATGCGGCGGCTGCCGAAAAAAGTTTTGGCAAAGATACTCCTAGTGGTCATTGGGAAATGATGGGTGTGCCAGTCGCCTTTGATTGGGGTTATTTTAAGCCTGGGGCTAAAGGCGAGAATATTTTTCCAGCGCATTTATACCAACGCTGGTTAAAAGAAGCAGGCTTAACGGGCAGCTTGGCCAATTGCCATGCCAGTGGTACAGAAGTGATTCAAGAGTGGGGCGATGAGCATATTAGAACCGGAATGCCAATTTGTTATACCAGTGCCGATAGCGTGTTTCAAATTGCGGCCCATGAAGATTATTTTAGTCTGGAACGGTTATTAAAAATTTGCGAAATCGCCAAACCCATTTTTGATGAGGCGCAAATTGCACGCGTCATTGCAAGACCTTTTAAAGGCACTTCTGGTCACTATACCCGTACAGGTAATCGACGTGATTACACCACGCCGCCGCCAGGCGCAACTTTACTTGATCGCTTGGTCAGCGAGGGTCGTGAGGTGCATGCTGTAGGCAAAATTAGTGATATTTTTGCCCATCGTGGAATAACGACCAGTTACAAAGCCGATGGTCTCGATCAAATCTTCGAAAAAACTTTTTTAGCCCTAGAGAATTGCCCTGAAGGCTCTTTGGTGTTTAGCAATTTAGTTGATTTTGATATGCTCTATGGTCATAGGCGTGATGTTGCTGGGTATGCCATTGCCCTCGAAAAATTCGATGCTTGGTTGCCACAATTACAAGCCAGCCTTGAGCCACAAGATTATTTAGCTTTAATTGCTGACCATGGATGTGACCCAAGTTGGCCGGGTTCAGACCACACTCGTGAGTTGGTTCCTCTGCTACTGTGGAATTCACAACTGGGCAGCACGACAGATGCGGGTCAGCGAGAAAGTTTTGCCGATTTAGGCCAAACTTTAGCTAAGGTTTTAAAGATAGATTCACTAGAGCATGGTCAAGTCCTACCAGGCTTGCCCGACTTGAATCTTTGGACCGAGCCTAAAGTGCAATATGTGTAAGCCTAGGATTAAGCCTTAATCTCAACATTTTGATTAGCCTCAATTTTTAACAAGTTGGGGCTTTTTTAAAACTCGTAAATTGCTTGGTAAGGGCCATTACATCGGCTTTAACACATATTCATTGGCTATTTCAGCTGCCAATTTTGCATTGTTCATCACTAAGGCAATATTCGACTTTAAGCTATTGCCACCGGTTAGCTCGACTACTTTAGCGAGTAAAAACGGTGTGGACTCTTTACCCTTAATCCCTTGCTCAACTGCTTGCTGTAAAGCTTGCTCGATGGCAGCATCTATTTGCGCCTTTGGCATGGCAAACTCGTGAGGTATAGGGTTGGCTACTACCAAGCCGCCTTTTAGTCCCATGGCCCATTTGTGGCGCATGACGCTAGCAATTGATTGGGCGGTGTCCAGCTGGTAATTAACGGCAAAACCACTTTCGCGGGTAAAAAATGCGGGTAGTTCAGCGGTTTGATAACCCACTACCGGTACGCCATAGGTTTCTAAGTATTCGAGGGTCAGGGCTAAATCTAAAATGGATTTAGCGCCTGCACACACCACTGCTACATTGGTTTGGGCTAATTCTTGCAAGTCGGCAGAAATATCGAAATTGCTTTCTGCACCACGGTGTACACCACCAATACCACCTGTAGCAAACACCTTAATACCCGCCATAGCCGCAATAATCATAGTCGAGGCTACCGTGGTAGCCCCAGACTGCCCAGTGGCCACTATAAAGGCCATATCACGCCGACTGACCTTGGTAACGTTTTTTCCTTCCTTGCCCAAATAATTAATTTCTTCTGCGCTTAAACCTGCTTTTAGGCGACCCTTAACGATGGCTATGGTAGCTGGAATAGCGCCATTGGCTCGCACCTGTGCTTCTACTGCCATAGCCGTCTCAACATTTTGTGGATAAGGCATGCCATGGGAAATAATGGTGGACTCTAAGGCTACCACTGCCTGATTGTTTTGTAAGGCAAAAGCTACTTCGGGGTGAATATCAAGTAATTGAGTGTTCAAAATAAAATCCTTAAAAATGAGACGACATAATGGGTCGTGTGATGTGAGTTAATGGTTGGGATAATGTTGTTTGAGCAAATGTTGAATCGCTGCTTTAGATAAGCTTGGGTGATTCGTAGCGTGAGTACTAGCGGTAAAAGCAGCGCAAGCACTGGCAAACTGCATGGTTTGAACTGAACTTAAGTTGTCAAAAAAACCATGTACTAATCCTGCACAAAGAGCATCTCCTGCACCAGTCACATTCATAATTTGAGCTGGGATTGGGTTTTGCCAAAATTGCTCCCCCTTGTGATGGCTAAAAAACAAACCTAATTCGGCAAAACTTAATACCACTTGTTTGACCCCTTTATCATGCAAAGCTTGTGCCACAATAGGTGCTTGCTTAGGATGGTCTAAACTAATACCAGTAAGTGTTTCTGCTTCTAATCGATTGGGTTTGAGTGTATGCACCCACTCTAGCCACGGCAAGATTCGTTGGCATTTCACTGCAGACACCGTATCGACAAATACCGCTGCGTTTTGCACTTGAGAAAATAAATACTCTAAAGAGGCAGGACTCAAATTGCAATCCAGCACCACACAACTGGCATTTTTAAGCTTATCTTGTTTTTCTTGTAGTCTTGCCGAGTTGATTTCCTCCAATATAGCCATATCGTTGACAGCGGCTAACATATTGCCATCGGGTAAATGGATGGACAAGTAAGTGGAGGTAGGTGATTGATTTAAAATCCAACTATCACTCATATCTACTCCTGCTTGCTGGGTGTGCTCTAATAATTTTTGGCCATAAATGTCATTGCCTAGAGCAGTTAATAATTTCACCTTATGGCCTAATCTAGCTAAATTTTCGGCAATATTGCGAGCCACTCCACCTGCTGAGGTCAATACTTGACCGGGTGTGGAGTCACCTGCTTGAGGCTCGATACTTAAATTGCCAGAAATATCCATATTCGCACCCCCTACGACTAGAACTTGTTTTTTAGGGGCGATTACATAACCTTTACCTAAAATTTCACCCTTTTGCATTAAATTCATTAGGTGTACTGCCACTGCAGAACGGCTAATTCCTAATTGGTCAGCCAAGGTTTGTTGTGCAATAAGAGGATTTTGTTGAACAATATCAAGTATTTGTTGTTCACGTTGAGTAGTCATAACAAATGTTTAGTTAATAAGCATTTGTTAGTATATTGATTTTTAAAATAATTGTCAAATTTCTAAAAACAAAAAGGCTAGTCACCGGTGAAGTGACTAGCCTTTTAAAAAGAAAAACTAAAGTTGCTAAACCTTAAAATTTTCAGTCAAACTGATGGTTTAAGGTTTAACGCCTGTAGGAAACGGCCAGTTGGCTTGTGGCGATAAGTCAGCTGCCGGATTTTTTTTAGCTGTTATTTTTTTTTTTTGTAGCTGCAACTTTTTTAACCGCAACTGTTTTTTTAGCAGCTACTGCTTTTTTGGCTGGAGCGGCTTTTTTAGTTGCTACTGCTTTTTTAGCTGGAGCAGCCTTTTTAGTGGCTACTGCTTTTTTAGCTGGACCGGCTTTTTTAGCAACTACTGCTTTTTTGGCTGGAGCGGCTTTTTTAGTTGCTACTGCTTTTTTAGCTGGAGCGGCTTTTTTAGCGGCTACTGCTTTTTTAGCTGGAGCGGCTTTTTTGGCAGCTACTGCTTTTTTGGCTGGAGCGGCTTTTGTAGCAGCTACTGCTGCTTTAGCTGGGGCAGCCTTTTTAGCAACTACTGCTTTTTTGGCAGGAGTCGCTTTTTTAGCGGCTGCTGCTTTTACAGCAACCTTTTTGGCAGGAGCAACTGCTTTTTTAGCAGTTGCATCTGCAGCTTTTTTAGTAGTCGCTGCTTTTTTAACAGCTGGTTTTTTTGAAGTTGCCATAGTGTGTTCTCCTTGTTGAACTAACTTGAATCATTGTGCACAAAAATATTAGCACAAAATGAAACATACCTAAGCACCTAGTTGCTTAAGTATGAACCGGGTTGTAACCTTGACAGGCTATGCATTAACGCCCCGATCAAGAGTTAAAACAAGAACAACACCTAGTTGCATTATTTTAATCCCAAGACAAGGCCCCGCCTGATTGATATTCAATCACGCGAGTTTCGAAAAAGTTACGCTCTTTTTTAAGATCAATCATTTCGCTCATCCAAGGGAAAGGGTTTTCCTCGTTGGGGAACAATTCTTCAAGACCAATTTGAGTGGCGCGACGGTTAGCAATATAACGCAAATATCCTTTAAACATAGATGCATTCATTCCTAAAACACCACGCGGCATAGTGTCCTCAGCATATGCATATTCTAAAGCCACTGCTTGCTCAAACAAATCTTTGATTTCGAGCTTAAATTCTGGAGTCCACAAACCAGGGTTTTCTAGTTTGATTTGATTAATAAGGTCAATACCAAAATTGCAGTGCATGGATTCGTCACGCAAAATATATTGATATTGCTCTGCTGCACCAGTCATTTTATTTTGACGACCTAACGCTAAAATTTGTGCAAAGCCCACGTAAAAGAACAAACCTTCCATGAGGCACGCAAAAACAATTAAGGACTTTAAAAGTTTTTGATCGTTCTCTGGTGTACCAGTTCTGAAAAACGGGTCGGTGAGAGTGTCAATGAAAGGAATTAAGAATTGATCTTTATTGCGAATAGAGGAGACTTCGTTGTAGGCGTTAAAGATTTCACCTTCGTCAAGGCCTAGTGACTCAACGATATATTGGTAAGCATGTGTATGAATAGCCTCTTCAAATGCCTGGCGCAATAAAAATTGACGACATTCAGGGGCAGTAATATGACGATAACTACCAAGAACAATATTATTGGCAGCTAATGAATCAGCTGTCACAAAAAATCCTAAATTGCGTTTCACAATACGACGCTCGTCTTCAGTAAGACCATTAGGGTCTTTCCAAAGTGCAATATCACGTGTCATATTAATTTCTTGTGGCATCCAGTGATTGGCACAAGTTGCTAAATATTTTTCCCAAGCCCATTTATATTTAAACGGTACCAACTGATTCACATCAGTTTGTCCATTAATAATTCTTTTATCTGCGGCTGTGATACGTTTCATTGGTAATGGCGTATTAGCGCCTTGTGTAGCTTGTTGTAATACATTAGCTAAAGTCACGTCTTGTTCGGTGGCTTTAATATGAGAATTGTTAGATAAAACTTCTTCGTCCCAAGTCAACATATGATGTCCTATAGTCGGATTATGAAAGGAGTTATAAAAAATTAAAAGCTTTTAATTCAATATAACAAAAAGGTTGTTGCACTTTCGCAATTTTTTAGTTAATTGCAAAAGAATAAAGTGAAGCAAAAATAAAAACGTTGAAAACGTTTCAATAAAAATAATATAAAAATAATAGATTTTTATAATATATCTGGCCTATTGAGCAGAGCCTAATGGCTATCAAACTCTGCTTAATAAATAATCGAATTCGTCATTTAATATTTAAAAAATTACTGACAAGATTCGCAGGTAGGGTCATCAACACCACAAAATTTCACATCCGTTGCAGGAATAGAATTCATTTGTTGTTGAGCAGCCAAGGCAGCTGCTTCAAGCGGACTAAGTGGTGTCGCTTGAGATGGAATGCTAGACACTGCACTGGTTCCACCCGAAGCAACCGCATTTAAACGAGTCGTGCTTACAGTAGATTGTTCAGCGTGGGTAGCACCCATGGTGCGCAGGTAATAAGTGGTTTTTAAACCGCGCAACCATGCGAGTTTATAAGTCTCGTCTAGTTTTTTACCTGAAGCACCTGCCATATAAATATTGAGTGATTGCGCTTGGTCAATCCATTTTTGACGCATTGCAGCCGCCTCTACCAACCATGCAGGCTCTACTTCAAAAGCAGTAGCATATAAAACTTTTAACTCGGTTGGGATACGCTCGATTTGACGTAATGAACCATGATAGTGTTTAAGATCGGCAACCATGACTTCATCCCATAAACCTAATGGTTTCAAGTCGCGTACTAAATAACTGTTGATGATGGTGAACTCGCCAGACAAATTAGATTTGACGGAAAGGTTGGCAAAACTTGGTTCAATAGAAGCGTCAACACCCACAATATTAGAGATAGTGGCAGTAGGAGCAATGGCTACGCAGTTGGAGTTACGCATCCCATACTGAGCAATTTGTGCACGCAGTGCATTCCAGTCAAGACGTTGCGTACGATTGACTTGAACCATGCTGCCTAAAGTAGCACTATGGCCACGTGCTTTATCAAGCATGTCGAGAGTATCAAGTGGCAAAATACCTTGATCCCATAAAGAGCCTTTATAGCTACTATAGGTGCCACGTTCTTTCGCTAATTCGGAAGAAGCCCAATAAGCGTAGTAACAAACTGCTTCCATTGATTCATCGGCGAACTCAACAGCGGCTTGGCTTGCATAAGGCACACGCATAGCGTACAAACAATCTTGGAAGGCCATAATGCCCATGCCAACAGGGCGATGACGCATATTAGAGGTGCGGGCTTTGGTGACTGCATAATAGTTGATATCAATCACGTTATCCAACATACGCATTGCTGTGGTAATGGTTTTGCGTAACTTTTCATGATTGAGTTTGCCGTTTTCCATGTGATGAATTAAATTCACTGAACCTAAATTACAAACAGCAGTTTCGGTATCGCTGGTGTTGAGGGTAATTTCGGTACACAAATTAGAAGAATGCACAACACCCACATGTTGTTGTGGTGAGCGAACATTACAGGCATCTTTGAAAGTAATCCAGGGATGGCCAGTTTCAAACAACATGGTGAGCATTTTGCGCCATAAGTCCATAGCTGGAACGGTGCGACTTGGTTTAATTTCGCCACGCGCGGCAGCTTGTTCATAAGCTACATACGCAGTTTCAAACTCAAGACCAAACTTATCATGTAGGTCGGGGGTGTTGTCGGGGGAGAATAAAGTCCAGTTGCCTTTTTCCATGACACGACGCATAAATAAATCGGGAATCCAGTTGGCAGTATTCATGTCGTGGGTACGACGACGCTCATCACCTGTGTTTTTACGGAGCTCTAAAAACTCCTCGATGTCGAGATGCCAAGTTTCGAGGTAAGTACAAACAGCACCTTTGCGTTTACCACCTTGATTCACCGCAACTGCAGTGTCGTTGACCACTTTTAAGAAAGGCACCACACCTTGTGATTCGCCATTGGTGCCTTTAATATGAGCACCCATGGCACGCACACGGCTCCAATCATTGCCTAAGCCACCAGCAAATTTAGAAAGCAAGGCGTTTTCTTTGATGGACTCATAAATGCCATCAAGGTCGTCGGGTACAGTAGTGAGATAACAACTTGATAATTGTGGACGTAAAGTTCCGCTATTGAATAGAGTGGGTGTGCTAGACATAAAGTCAAAGCGTGACAAAACTTCGTAAAACTCTATGGCACGTTCTTCACGGTTTTTTTCTTCAATGGCTAAACCCATTGCAACACGCATAAAGAAAGCTTGTGGTAATTCAATGCGGGTTTTACGAACATGTAAAAAGTAACGGTCGTATAAGTTTTGCAAACCGAGGTAATCAAACTGCAAATCGCGGCTACCAATCAAGGCAGCGCCTAAACGAGATAAATCAAATTCGGCTAAACGAGGATCAAGTAAGTCGTTATCAATTCCCTTTTGAATAAATTCAGGGAAGTAACTAGCGTAGCGGGTGTTCATTTCGTCTTGGGTGGCAGAAACACCCAAGACCTCTTCGCGAATAGTATGCATTAACAGACGAGCTGTTGCAAAAGTGTAGTCAGGCTCTTTTTCGAGCAAGGTGCGAGCAGCCAAAAGTGCTGCTTTAAATACTGATTCTACAGGTACGCCGTCATATAAGTTGCGCAGTGTTTCAGCAACGATAGGTTCGGCTTTAACGTCGGGGCTTAAACCACTACAAGCTTGGGTGACGAGTGCAGTAAAAGCTTCGAGGTTAAATGCCTCACGTTGGCCATTACGGGTGACATAAAGGCTAGGCTGAGTTGCCACAGGCTGTTGTTCTGCTTTTGCCTTGAGGCGCTCTTGAGCACGTTTTTCCCGATATAAAACATAGGCACGTGCGACGTCTTGATGACCCCCTCTCATAAGACCTAATTCGACTTGATCTTGAACATCTTCGATGGGAAAAGTGCCACCACCAGGGCGCGATCGTACTAAAGCACGAACCACACCTTGTGTAAGTTGCTCAACTGCTGTGCGAACACTGGTAGAGGCGCCACTATTAGGACCTTGAACCGCCAAAAATGCTTTCATGAGGGCAATTGCAATTTTATTGGGCACAAATGCAACTACAGAACCATTACGACGAATAATTTGGAACTGAACTAAAACTTCGGCAGGGATGCCGTAATGATTTGCTGTAGTAGGCTCTTGATTTTGAATGTTTGGGTGAGAGTCAACTGCTTGCATTTTTGTCCTTTTTAATATGCACAAACCGGCGCAAAGCAAGATAATTAAAGCAGACTATGCTATAAAAAATTGCAATTTGGGCGGTGTAGAAAATGGGGTGGCTACGCTATCGGTAGCGTGATAGGTGAATTTTATCACTACCTTTAGTGTTTGGCGCAGCTGTTGCACAATAGCACTAGGATTTTTATGGTTGCTTTTTTGACTAGGTCAGCGCTTACTTTTCTGCAAGCTAAAGCAAGACCTCAAACCACTTGATGTGGAAACTTTATCTGACTAGAAATAAAATTTTTAGAAAATTGTAACCAGTCAAAACCTGCACCAGGATCGAACTTTCGCCCAGGGGCGATATGCTCATGTCCGGCAATATGGGATATAGGATAACGCTGCATAAGCGTTTGGGTTAAATTGACTAAACTTTGATACTGATATTCGGTAAAAAGACCACCTTCAAGGCCTTCAAGTTCAATTCCAATTGAATCATCATTACAATTATAACGCCCTCTGTAGCAAGAATTGCCTGCATGCCATGCCCTTTCGTTACAACTTACGTATTGGATGATATTTCCGTCGCGTCTGATTAAAAAATGACAAGAAACTTCTAGGCCTTTTATTGATTGGAAGTAAGGGTGAGCATCCCAATCAAGTTGATTGGTGAATAAATCAGTAATGTACTGGCCAGAAAACTCACCTGGGGGCAAACTAATCGAGTGAATTACCAATAAATCAATTTCGCATTTTTGAGGTCTTGGGCCAAAATTAGGTGAAGCAATAGGCTGTGCTAGTGAACACCAACCATCTTGCCAAACAGTTGGAGTTGGATGGTAGGTATCTGTTAAATGATGAGCCAAATCATTGTCGGACATATAGTCATGCCTTTTATTATCTTGTATTGAGCTTAGCGACGACCTAAGTTTTTATGTTCAACAGAACAAAAAGTTTCGCCCATAAAATCGATTGACTCATAATTTGGAAAATGGGTTTTGCAGTGTGCACATTCCACCATAATAATGGCAGAACTATGGTGGTCGGGAGTCTGAGCTTGATCGGCACGACCCGAGTAATGGGCGGAGGAGTTGGGGGCTTGACGTTGCGATTGCGATGATTGAAGGGTATTTTTCTTTTTTTTCGAAAAATAATAAATTGCAGCAATTACAGCAGCCCAAAATACTAAAAATTTCATATGTGTCGGAATTAAATAAAGTAGATAAAGCTTAGCGTCCCAAGACAACTTCTTGAACAAAATGGGAGCCTACATAGCTTAAAAATAAAAATAAACCCCCCAATAATATAAGTTTTAAAGCTTTTGGCCCACGCCAACCTAAAAAGTAACGACCCGCTAAAACCCATGCAAATACCAACCAAGACAAAACACTAAATAAAGTTTTATGGTTGAGTTTGAGATCGAACTCAGGGTGGGTGTAATAAAGGCCAATAGCCATTAATAAAGTGAGGCTTAATAATATAAAACCAAGAGTGCTTAAATGAAAAGTAAGACGTTCAAGTGTTAATAAAGGTAAACCGGTTTGTGGTGACATGGCTTTTCTTAATTGTTTTTCCGCTCTAATTGCAAGGCTAGCATGAATAATAGCCACACCAAAAATACTATAAGAGGCAATACCCAAAGCCCAGTGTATAGGTTGCCAAAAAATATCAGTAGAGCTAACTGCTTTGCCAGGAAAAAATGCAGCTAATAAAACGGCTAGCGCAGCTAACAATAAAAGCCTAAAGTGGCTTTGTAATTGGGGTAAAGTATGAGACTCAAGTGCATAAACAAACAGTACCAGCCATGCGGTGCAAGAAATTGCCGGCCCAAAGCCAAATAGTATTTTGTCCGATGAAAGCGGATAAAAAACAGTAATAGCGTGAAGCAACCAAGCCAGTGACCAAGTCACTAAACGTAGCTTTTGATTAAAAAAACGACCATTAAAGGCGATAATGCTGTAGAGCAGGGCTGCGCCAAAGCTTAAAATCAAGGGTGCGTGAATTGAATTCGTTAAAATCATCCCTACAGTTTAACGGTTTGTGAAGCTTGATGCTTCAATCAATGTCCTCAAATTCTGTGTAAATGTCTTTTTTTGTTTAGTCGAACTGGAAATAAAATCATCATGGCTTCAGCCCTCTCAGAAAAACTATCGCGACTTGTCAAACAAATGCGTGGTCAAGCCCGCATCACTGAAGATAATGTTCAAGACATGATGCGTGAAGTTCGCATGGCCTTATTAGAGGCCGATGTGGCCTTGCCAGTCGTGCGTGACTTTATTAATCGAGTCAAAGAAAAAGCGCTGGGCAAGGAAGTGTTAAGTTCATTAACGCCAGGTCAAGTCTTGGTGAGTATAGTGAACGAAGAGTTGGCCCGTACCATGGGCGAAGGCGTAGCTGATCTTAATTTAGCCGCCCAACCACCAGCAGTGGTGTTAATGGCCGGTTTGCAAGGTTCTGGTAAAACTACTACCACCGCTAAATTAGCCAAACATTTAATTGAAAAGCGTAAGAAAAAAGTTTTAACCGTTTCTGGTGACGTGTACCGTCCTGCTGCGATTGAACAGTTAAAGACCGTTACAGCCCAAGCTGGTGCCGAATGGTTTCCAAGTACACCCGCTCAAAAACCAGCTGACATTGCAAGAGCCGCTTTAGATTACGCAAAAAAACATTATTTTGATGTTTTATTAGTCGATACCGCCGGTCGTTTAGCGATTGATGAAGTCTTGATGACCGAGATTAAGGGTTTGCATGCTATTCTTAATCCAATTGAAACCTTGTTTGTAGTAGATGCCATGCAAGGTCAAGATGCCATGAATGTAGCCAAGGCATTCTCTGAAGCCTTACCTATTACGGGTATTGTCCTAACGAAAACCGATGGTGACTCTCGTGGTGGTGCAGCTTTATCGGCACGTTACGTTACCGGTGCACCTATTAAGTTTGCCGGTACTAGTGAAAAACTAGATGGCATTGAAGTTTTTGACGCACAGCGTCATGCCGGTCGTGTCTTGGGCATGGGTGATATTGTGGCTTTGGTTGAGCAAGTGACCAAAGGCGTTGATATGGCTGCAGCCGAAAAATTTGCGCAAAAAATGAAAACCGGTGGCGGTTTTGATTTAGAAGATTTTTTAGCCCAAATTCAACAAATGAAACAAATGGGTGGTCTGCAAAGTTTAATGGACAAATTACCGCAGCAGTTATCCGACAAAGCAGGTAAGGTTGATTTAAACAAAGCCGAAAAAGACATCAAACGTAAAGAGGGCATTATTAACAGCATGACCTTAAAAGAGCGTCGTCGCCCAGAAATAATCAAAGCCACTCGCAAACGTCGTATTGCAACAGGTGCAGGCGTACAAGTTCAAGATGTGAACCGTTTGTTAAATGAATACGAACAAATGGCCACCATGATGAAAAAAATGCAAGGCGGTGGCCTCATGAAAATGATGAAAAAATTGGGCGGTATGAAAGGCATGAAGGGTATGGGTGGAATGCCTTTTTAAATCAAAAAAGCAATTAACTGCTGCTTAACAAGCGAGCTTGCTTATTATTCAATACGGAAGGTTTGTATTCTTTAAAACAAAGAATGCAGACCTTTTATTATGTCCTTTATCTGTTGGTAAATTCTCTCCCAAAAGGTACAATTGAATATCAATTGACCTATGCTTGCACAAGCCACTATCAAAAAGGGAAACCCCATGCAAATCACTGTTGAAACCACTATAGCAGCACCTATAAAAGAAGTTTGGCACGCATACACTAGCCCAGAGGACATTATTCAATGGAATACGGCCTCTGACGATTGGCATACTACCAAGGCGAGTGTTGATCTTCGTGTGGGTGGTGAGTTTTCTTCTCGGATGGAAGCCAAAGATGGTAGTTTTGGTTTTGACTTTGCTGGTGTTTATACCCGTATTGAAACCCATCGTCTTTTAGAGTATTCATTTGGTGAGCGCAAAGCTACGATCACTTTTTCCGAGGTGTCAACCGGTGTTAATGTAGAGGTCGTATTTGATGCAGAAGAAACCCATTCTGTAGAGCAACAACAGGGTGGTTGGCAAGCCATTTTGCATCACTTTAAACGTCATGTTGAAGCTAAAAAGTGAGTTGAAGATAACTATCAATTTTTGACGCACATGAGTACTGTAACGGTAAAAAAAGCCTCTTTTTATGACGTTGAAAGAGTTGCTATTTTGTTCAATTAATATAGGCAGTTCTATGAACAGGGTAGTGACTTAGTCTTAGTCACTGAATTGATGCTTATAGTAAATTAATTGACTAAAATTTGGGCAGACCTGTGAGTAGATATGCTCTTCAAAAATGAAATTGATTAAAACCCTAATTTTTAATGAAAACCACCTACTAAAGATCCAAAAGAGCTAGGTGTTAAAAATGAGTTTTCAGCATCTGAATTGGGTAATTTGGCGTATGAAACTATTTGCTTTTTAATTTTAGTCCAAATATTTTGTAGCTCGGTCTCTGGGAATAAGTTTTGATGATGCACGTTAATGTACGACAAAACTTGACGTGAGCATAAATCATGATTGCCTGCAAAAAGCATAGAGCCTTCAAAAGTACTTCTTTGGCTAATAGGACTGAAATTAAGCATTTGCACATCGAAGTGCCTAGAATCCACTTGAATACTAGTCCAAATAGCTAAAACAGACTCTTTATCACCCTCTAATATTTGGCCAAAATCAGAACCAGTACTTAATAAAATAGAGCCAACACTCAAAGCTCGATTACGTTTTTTGGATTCATTGAGCAAATGACTAAGCGCAATAAAACCTAAAACATTATTAGATTTACTGATATAACTAAGACGATAAAGATTCGTCTGTTGGCTATGGGCTGGCATAAGAAGACTGGGGGCGATAATATATGCAAAATAGCAGGGTTTTTTGAATAAAACCGTATGGACTGATGAGTCGAATGTGTTGCTATGCAATGTTACTATAAGCCATGTGGCTTATGTCTGCAAATCCTGTTGAATTTTTTTCAAATACCATCAAATTCCCTTAAACAAGGGAGATCTGCGTTGCTTTAATGCTAAACGTCCTTCTTTGAAGTCGTGAGACTGATTAATTTCTTTTTCAAGTTGTTTTACTGCTAGCAAGTTAAAAGCAGGCTGTGTAATTAAATTAAGGCTTTTTTTCATCCCTTGTACGGCTAAAGGAGCAAGTAAAGAGATTTGCTGTGCGAATTCAAAAACCTGTGGAAGTAGCGCTTCTGGGGCAACTAATTCATTTAAAAAACCTGAATTGAAAAGCTCAGTGTCGGTGAAGGGTAGAGCACTTAAAAATGCTTTTTTGGCCATCGCCAAATTCCATCTTGAAACATATCTTTGCATACCGGTGGGGTAAAAATGCAGACCAATTTGAGCTGCCGGCATACGTAAACTCATACCCTTTACACCCCATCTAAAATCGCAAGCTAGTGCAATATCAGTAGAGCCCCCAATTACAGCTCCATTGAGGGCACAAATCGTAACAGGACGAAGCACTTCAAGTGCATCGGGCACCCGCTCAAAGCCATGTCCATTAGAGTTGCTGTCATCATTAAACTCACCAATATTAAAACCAGCACTAAACATTGGTTGGGGAGTAAGTGGGTTAGCTGTTAGCACCACTACTTTAATAGATTGATCGTGATTAACTTGGTCAAACAAGGCCAATAAGTGGTCTAAGTCTTCTTGGTGCAAACGATTAAAGTGTTGTGGTCGATTGAGGTAAATGCAAGCAACGCCCTCATGACAAGTCAATATAGGCACACTAGAGTCGGTGTCTTTAAAAACAATAGAGAGTGGTGGAAACATAGAAAGGGAGGAAATAGACTTGACATCATCCCCGCCGTCAACGACGGGGATTCCTACGGCACTACGCATGGATTTCTCCTTGCTTAGTCACTTCGGCGGGTTCTTGTTTCGCTGAGGTTGCTCGCTTGGGTTTTACCACCTTGGTTCGTCTAACGTCCTCTCCACAAGCTAACACGCGGTGTCCCC
>JALQUL010000342.1 GCA_023260735.1 Limnohabitans sp.
TTGAAAATGACACTTATACGCAGCAACAATACAAGTCAATATCTAAGTCAGCAGACTTTCAATAAGTTAGGTCATTAAAGCTGGATTATTTTTAGGATTGTTATCAATCTTACCAATAAACATCATTGCTAAATATCGACACAAAATACCCATTGCAAAAGACAAAACAGCATGCTCTAAAATATTACTCACCCCACCATACCAATTGATAATTACGGCCAATACAATCACATCTCTTACATCCGCTCTCTCTAAATGTCGGCACATTTTCATAATCATGGTAATACCTAAAATGAACAATGGAATACTAAAATAACCGACTAAAACAAAACAATAAACAAAAACATTGTCTCCCGCATTAGCTAAAGCTGGTTCATAAATACTCACTGGTACACCAATACCTCCTAGACCACGTCCCAAAATAGGATGTCCAAATTCAGTCACCAACTCAAGTGCTCTTGGCCACATATCATTCATACGATCAATAAACGACCCATACAATGGATTTTCAAGATCGGTTCTTGCTGCCTCTGTCCAATCCATGGTCCAGCCCATTAATGGCGGAATAAATAACCAAAAAATACCTATCGAAAAAATAGTCTGTAACCACCAAGTTTTTTTGCGGATTAATGCTTCGCTTGCAAAAATAGTCATTAACAAGGCCAACAATATTCCCTTTGAAGTAGAGAGTGAGACGGCATAAGTACAAACCCCCCATAAAAAAAAGCGTTGCCATCCCTTTGATAATTGCAGACTTAATAAAGCAGCCGCTAAGATAACTTGACCTGCCACATCAAATGATGATCGGGCAAAACCACTTAAGCGTTGACTACCACCGGTGGTTTGCCATTCACGTGCACCTTCTAGTTCTACTCCGCCAACGGAATAGGTGAGCCCTACCCAAGGCAATTCTGCGACACTATGTATAACCACTCCACCTCCGGCAATAATCATAAGGGCATACAGTATGAACTGACGAAATTGCAAGTTAAGGGTAATGGCAGGTGCGCAGGTAAGACCAAATAAAAAAGGGGTTAACACCCATAAACCAAAAATAACTTGTGATAAACCACCAATGTTATAAAAACCCACCATCATTGAGAAACCAAGTAATCCAATAAAAAATAAAGCACCCACTTTAATTTGTTGAAATATGATCTCGTACATGAGTAAAAAAAATACACAGCCAAGCATCATTAAATTGGGAATGTAAGCCAGCACTGCGGCACCGACCATATCTAAAACCCAGCGCACTACACCACCTGTGAGTTGCATGATTAAAAACACAAGTGCAGATAAAGCGCAGGCACGGCGCCAAAATAAAATATAAGAATCTATTGGTTTATGAATTAACCAAGGGTCATAAATTGGCATTTATTGTGAATCGTTTTTATGAGGGCAATTGCAAAACTTGAGTCAATAATGTTTCAAATAAATGCGTTTGTTTTTCTAAACTATATTGCTCGCGCATTAACAATGCTGCCTGTGATTTTGCAAGTACTTGGTTTGGTGAGTCTATGCAATGCTGCATCACTTTTGCTAAATCAGTGGCATCACCGGCTTTGAATATCCAACCACTTTTTCCATTTTGTACCCGCTCTGGTAAAGCTCCTCGGTCGGACACAATAGAGGGGCGACCAGAGCATGAGGCTTCCATGACCACATTAGAAAAGGTTTCGAAAGCCCTAGAAGGAGTGACTAAAATATCAATTTGTTGTAAAAACTCAACTGCATTCACTGCACCTACCAACTGAACCGTATCTTCATTAAGGTTGAAATCTTGAGCCATTTTTTTAAATTTTTCAAGCGGCCCAGAACCTGCTATTTGTAGACTAAAAGAATTCGCGGGTAATAAGCGGCAGGCTTGTAACAAGGTATCTAGACCTTTACTTTCATCTAAGCGACCCAAAAAACCAAAGCGCCACTTTGCTTGTAAAAGTACAGGTGAAGTAGTGAGTGGCCATTCATTGGCTATTGCGTTAGGAATTACCTGCTGAAGCCTTATGCGGTTAAACCACTGGTAACGTGCATGCCTTTTTAAAATGACTTCAGATGGTCCAACAATCGCATCAGGTTGCACGGCTACCGTTTTTCTTAAAACTTGGTAAGCAGAACATTGCGAACAAATTTTTTCACAGTTTTTAGCATTTTTAGTCATGGCCGTGCCAGGGCAAATTAAAGCATGGTCATGGGTCATGTGTACCAATTTAATTCCAAGGCTTTTAACGACACGCCAAACCGACACTGAAAACCCTTGTAAGGCATGAGTTAACATCAGCTCTGGTTGTAGTTGCTTTAAGGTTTTTTTTACTTGGCCGGCCATAAATGGGTTGTAAACATCAATTAAATGCCACAATGCCTTTTGATAGCTAGAGGGTGGAGTTAAATTTTGAGTTGGTTTTAATTTTAAATTGTAGGGGTCGTAAATTTGAACTAATGGAATTTGCCAAACCTCAATACCCTGTTCATCTTGCGTATGACTAATGGATGTTCCTTGTGCGCCTAAACTAATGATAGATATTTGATGTCCATTTTTGACCAATTGCTGCGCTAATAAAGCGGCGGTTTTTTCTGCTCCACCAATCGCATTTTTGCCATAAACAGTCGTCAGCATCGTAATTTTCATAACTAGCCTCTTTTTTTCACTAATAACATCAAAAGAATCAGTTGTATTTCAATACTAAGTAGTGCAATTGATAAACCAATAGGACCTGCTGCATATGCACCAAGAGCCGAAAAAACAAGTATTAAACCCGCTTCAGCCCACTGAAACTTGGCCACACTGGATAACTGACCATTGGCAGACCACCAAAATGTCAACATTGCTTTGCGTATGCCATAAAGTGCCAACCAAACACCCAAAATTTGCAAAATCACAACTGAGTCATAAAAGGCTGAACCATACAAAAACTCAACTACCCATGGCGCTATAAAATAATTCAACACAGCCCCAAGAGTTAAAACCAAGCGTAAAATCTGAAGTAATTTGCGAGTTTCTTGCTGGGCTTGCAATGGACTCGATTGCACTACTTTGGCAATCCGAGTCATTAAAGTTTGTTCAATAAAACTTAATACATAGGCTGCAGCACGGGTGAGACGATCGGCGGCAGAAAACAGTCCGGTTGCAGTAGTACCTGAAAAATGTGATAAAAATAATACGGGAACTGATGCACTAGCACTTGAAAAAAATCCAGAAAAAATAGTGGTTTTAACCACCTGAAAATACGACTTCCAACTCTGATAATTCAATGCTCTAAAGTTCAAGTGAAGGTCTCTGTAAAGGTAGGTCCATAACAATAATCCAGAGATAAAAGTGGCAGAGCTACTTGCTAATGCGGCCCATATCACATCAGCACTATTTCCTACTAAAAGTACAATTGCTATAGCTGATAACACTCGGCCTAATGTCAAAAAAATTCCTAATACCCGCCCTTTATGAAGCGCTATCAACCACCATTGCGGCAATAACAATGTACCTAAAACTAATGGTAGAGAAAACAAAATAAGGGAATAACTCACTAAGGGAAAAAAATAGGGTGTCAGCAACAAAATAGCCACTACAGGAACACTGAAAACAGACCTGGCCAAAAGGTTGTCTAATAGGATTTGATTGGCTTGTTGATTGGTATCGGCTAGAGCAATTAATCTTTGGGATTCAGTATTAAAGCCAGCATCTAATAAAATTACAGCCAAAAAAACCAAGCTTTGCGCCAGCATTAACTGTCCAAATACATCAACCCCCAGAGCCCTCGCTAAAATGGGTAAGGTAAGAATAGGAATTAACATTCCTAAAACTTGAAAGCCAATTAAGTATAAAGTAGCTTTAGTTGCAGGCTGAGCTGAAGTCAATTGTTTTTTGGGCGTTTCAGGTTGGCTCATGAAGTATCCTTATTTTCCTATGTGTTTTTTGCATTTTTTTTAATAGATGAGGATGATCTCGCTCTTCCAAAAAACGCCCAAAAAACATCCGCCCACCTTGAACGACGAGCATCTCTTGCCAATAAAACATCCCATGCTAAAGCTAATACAAAAGCCATCAAAAAGGAAATAATCGTAGCGGATATGGTACTCATCATGACCCTAGGCCCAGATTTTTTTGTGGGTGGAGTAGCGGGATCTAAAACCGAAATTACCGCCAAATCCCTAGACTCATCTACTTTAGAAAGCGCTTTTGCTTTGACTAATTGTTCGACCACTTGATTGGCGACATCTTCCTCTCTTCTAAGTGGCTCTACTTGGCTTCTCAATTCTGCGTATGAGTCAAAGGGTAAAACAAATTTACCAACACTACTGACTAAATTACTATCCTTATCATGTGAGGTTTGTGAAGTTATAGGCACTGAGCCTTTAGCGTTAGACATCACTCTATTTTCAGAAATTTTTTCTAATTGACTTCTAAGAGCAGACAATTCTGATTGGATTCGAATAATTTCAGGATGGTACTTTGTAGCAACCACCGATAATTTTTGCAACTCCACTTCACGGGTGGCAATAAGACCTTTAAGCTCAATGACAACGGCAGCAGATGCTTCTTCTTGACCTTTTAATCGGGTTAAACCCGAGGCTTTTTCAGCCTCCACCAAACGCTTACTGACTATTTCTCTTTTTTTAATCGCCTCTTCGATAAGAGTGTCATAAAACTCGCTGCGCCTAGAGGCCTCATTTCGAGATAAATCTTTGGCTAAACGATACATAGCAGCAATCATGCCGTTGGCAATTTGAGCAGATTTTTCACTTGATTGATCGGTGTAGGCCAAAGTAATAATTCCATCTCGACCCACTTCTACTTTTGTTTTTCTTGAGACCAAATGCCTTAATGAATCAATGTCAGGTTCACCATAATATTTAGCTAACTGATATTCTCGAATGACATAGTCTTGTACAAACCGACTTAAAAAAATACTCGCATATAGATCGGAGGGGTTTTTTAAAGTCAGTGCTGATGCACCTAAAACTGCATTACCACCAATTTGACTGGCTAAACTAGTGGCAGTGGTATTGTTAGCCTGTGGAGGCAGGAGACGGGCGTAGGCGGTATATTCAACTTCGGAAGTACTAGTTTTGAAAAATACAAGCAGTGCAACTATTAAAGGGAAAACAAATAAAAACAATCGGTACGCCGCTAGGCGTAACATGATGTTGGAAACCCCTACCGCCGGGATACTCATAGACTAGATCGCAACACTTTTAATGCTGCACCACCCAAACCTAACTGATAAAAAATTTGGCTCCAATCTCGGAAAGTACGTGACCAACTCACACTTGTCACATCTTCTGGAACCATTATGGTATCGCCAGGGTTGAGTGCATCTTGTCCTAACCAGCCATTTTGCTGCCTCACCACGCCGTCGGCCCTAAATACCACTACACCTGATTTATCGGCATGTTGACGATAACCGCCAGAATTATCAATATAGGTTTGTACATTCATACCAGGTCGCCAAATTAAAGAACCCTGCCTATAAACTGCACCAATAACCGAAACCGTAGAAGGTTTTGCAGGAATCACCAAGGTGTCAGAGTCTTCTACCGCAATCTCGGGCAACTCTGCTAATTTGGCTTGACCACTACTTAAATTAAGTGCCACTCGTCCCTCTGGTTTTAAATCACGCAAACGAGAAACCAAGGTTTTCACGACCTCCAATTCGCCGTTTCCAATGACACCTTCTTCTTGTGTCATGGCATTTTTTGTACGCCCAGCAAGCGTTCTTAAATAGTCTTGCTCGATTCGGTCAGCTAACTCTCTGATGCGCAAGGCTTCTTCTTTTTTAGCCGAATCTCGATGAAACATCATGCCAAACAAATAAGCTTGAGGGGTGAGGCCACCAGCTTGCTCAATGGCTTGTTGCAAACTTTGACCTGCTGCAACGGAATAAACGCCTGGTGCTTTGACTTCTCCTTCTATTCTCACTAATCTTAATTTTTTACTTTGTGGTTGCCTAAAGTCAGATAATGAAAAAATGACTACAGAATCACCAGATTGAAGAATTTGATCTTCATGTGGATCTTTTGCTAGAGCCTTGGCTAAGTTAAAACTAATTAACTCTTGCGAAAGAGTTTGTGGGTTAAGCCTTTCTATGACAGCATAGTCCCAATTAACCTCCGGAAAATCACGTCTGAATTCGACATCCCGGCTTGGGTCTGCCAAGTTAGCCAAACTAGTTCTGGAGTTTTGTTTCATCCAAATACTAAAACGAATCAAAGAGTCAGGACCTTTTATTAAATCAGAAACCTTCATACCGGCTTGCCAATTTTGCCGTAAAGGTTGAGCGACATTACCTCGAATAGTGACCACCTTATCAAATTGAGCACTAGGTGGTAAAACCATTAAGATATCACCATCTTTTAACAAACGATTTTGTGTTTGTGCATTTAAAATGAATTTTTCAACTTGTCTTTTACCCTCTTTTTGGCTCTCAAGATGAACCACTGCTTGATCTTGAGCAATACTTAATCCGCCTGCTAAGTCTAAGAGTTCGGCAACCGTTGATTGTGGGGTTAAATGAAAAATTGCAGAGCGCCTTACACTTCCCGCTATAGCGCCATAACCTACGGCTGCAGGAATATAAAGTACATCGCCTGGTAAAATCTGTGGGTCGTTGCTACGATTTCCTTTAGCTAAAAGTTGATAAGCATCTATGACAGAAATAGTTTTACCAGCTCTTCTGAGCTCAATTCGCCTCAGATCGCCAGCAGGTAAAGCACCGCCAGAAACCAAAATGCCATGAAGCGAAGTGACTGTAGAGGGTGCGGTATGAATACCTGGATTTTTAGCAAATCCAGAGACATAGAACTGAATTTGTCTTAAAGACCCGAGAGTAACGGTTAACTCAAAACTTTTATATTGTTTACCTATCGCAGTATTAAAAAGATTTTTTAAATCGGCTAGCGTTTGCCCAGCCACAACAATTTTTCCTATTTTGGGTAAGAAAACAGTCCCGGAACGGTCTATAGGGCCTTGGAAGTCAATATCAATTTGACCCCATGCTTGAACAATGATTTCATCACCCGGTCCCACTCGGTAGTCAGCAGGTACAGTTAAGGGATCAATGGGTGTTTGAAAAATAAAATCTTGTAAATATTCATTTTGATTTTTCTGCCTAATTGACATTAGTTCAGAACCAAAAATTGGCAAGTCCATACCAATTGAACTTTGTACCCAATCAGAAAACTCAAATGCAAATCGAGGCATTTTTTCTTGCTTTAAATTTTCTGAATCAAGACTCATGCCAATATTTTGAGTAGCAGGAGAAACAAAAGGCTGAGGTGAGCCTATTTTTGAAACTGGTTTTTCTTTTAAATCAAGGGTGACATTGGCATTTCCCGATCTTTGAAAGATTTTAGAAGGCGCAAATACTCGGTTATCCGTATTACTCGTCGTGGTAGTGGGTGCTTGTATCAAAGGGGTGAGTTGAGTAGCTGAATTAGAGCTTGCTTCAGTTTGAGCAAAGCTCAGATTAGCAGTGAATAAAAGCAAGAATAAACCGTACCCAATCAGATGTGGGCAAGCAATTGGCATATCCCATTTTGAATCAGACTTGGCACTCCAATAGAACCAATGCCTATTGCTACACAATATAAAATTAATAAGCATTTTTACCTGAAATAACTAACCAAACTGTTTTAAAAATAACATAAATATCGAGGATAGGAGTCCAGTTTCTTAAATACTCTAAATCATATTGAACTCGCATTTCCATTTTTTCAATAGTGTCTGTCTCACCTCTGAAACCATGAATTTGTGCCCAGCCTGTTAAACCAGGCTTCATTTTATGTCTCAGCATATAGCCTCTTACCAATAAACGGTATTGTTGATTATGTCCAACTGCATGTGGCCTAGGACCTACAATACTCATATCACCTAATAAAATATTAAGTAACTGGGGTAACTCATCAATTGAAGTTCTACGAATAAAAGCTCCAACCTTAGTCACTCTGGCATCATTTTTTGTGGTTTGTTGAATATTCTCACCTACTTTAGCAGCCTCACTAGTGGCTTGCGTCATGGATCTGAATTTGTAAATATTAAAAGGCGTTGCTTTATTACCCCATCTTTTTTGAGTAAATAAAATAGGGCCTTTAGAATCTAATTTGATAAAAATTGCTGTCAGTATAAAAATAGGGGACAGAATTAATAACCCGATTAAAGCCCCCACTATATCAAAGGATCGCTTCATTAAATGCTCTAAACCAGCACTTGGTGCATCAATAATAGTAAATACTGACATATTGCCTATAGGAGTCATTGCCTCACGAATAGGTCTAAAAAGTAAAAAATCATGTAAATAATGGACAGAGGCAGTAGAGTCTAATAATTGCTCCAAAACAAATCCAAAACGGTAGGTAGCCTGAGTAGGAAGCGATACCAAAACATGATCAACCACTTGAGAGCTTACAAATTCGGAAATTTCATCAATTCGGCACAAAATTGGATAAGGGCTATGATCGGGAATGCGGTCTGGTACCCTATCCTCGAAAAAACCAATAAAATCCGCAGCTAAAAAACGTTGGTTAAACAAGCCTTTTGCAAATGCAACACTTGATTCGGTTACCGCTGCAATTGCTATTTTTTTAGGTTTTCTTTTAAATAGAGGCAGTACTGCTACTTCAATTAATAAAATAGTAAGAATTGAATTGGCTATCCATATAAGAATACAAAATTGAATAATTTCAATATACCGTTGTTGTAACTGCCCATCTAAATAAAATACCACACTAGCCAAAATACTCAAGGCAATTGATTTATTAAGCATGCTGCTAAATAAAGGCAAATGGTAGTTTGCGTTGATCACCAAACGTTGTAGATCAAAATTAAGCCAATAAGCAGCGGCCACTAAAATAATAATAGCTGGCCAAGATACCAGCGTATGAAAATTCAACCAATTTAAAAAATACTGCAATGTAAAAACAACAATCAGAGGGAGACCTCGATTAATAATAAATCTAAAAATACGAGTTATTGCAATAAAATCAGAACCTAAACGTTGTTGCACTTTAAAAACCTCTTATTTTTGATGGTATTTATTTATTCAGTAATTATTACTTACTAAATATTTTAGTAATTTTTATTTTATCAATTATTACTAAAGTATAGTGTATAGAATTACTCAATACTGCTAGTGAATACTTTAATTGATTTTTATAAAAAGCAAAACTATTATTGAGTTTTTAATTTTTAAGAAATATGCATCTCTTTAGGTATGACTTTTCAGTTATTACAGGAATGATTTATGAAAATAGTCACAATTTGGGTCAATGGCCGGTTTTTAAATCGAAAAATAAGTGGTGTTGAAAGAGTTGCAATTGAAATGCTCAATAACTTAGCAGAAAACTTTTTATCCCCTGAAGGCGTTTACTCTACTAATACTATTAATTTTCAATTTAAATGGGCACTAGAACCAGGCACCACTCATTCGGTACCCCAAGCAACTAAAGGTTGGGAAATACGCTCTATAGGTAAAAGACAAGGTCATGCTTGGGAACAAATAGATTTAGCCCAATTCGCCCCCTCCGATTGGTTACTGAATCTTTGCAATACAGCCCCACTGTTGAGAAAAAAACAAATTGTTTTTTTTCATGATGCTCAGGTCTATGCGATTCCTCAAAATTTTGATTGGAAATTTAAATGGTGGTATAGGGCTTTATTTAACATTGCGGGTAGAAGAAGCAAAGTCATTCTGACCAACTCTTATTTCTCTAGAAAAGAATTGCATCAGTACACTCATATTGACCTTGAAAAAATAAAAGTCATTCATTTGGGCTCTGACCATATCAATCGTATTTCTGCACAGTTCCCTGATGAAATTCGATTAAAAACCCATCAACAGCCCTTTGTTTTAGCGGTCTCAAGTGCCAGCCCTAATAAAAATTTTACAGCGGTGTTACAAGCCTTAAATCATCTAGGCGATAAGGCTCCCTATTGTGTTATTGTGGGACAACAATATGCACAAGTTTTTAAAACCTCCGAACATCAACAAGTTCAGTCGGATAAATTAATTCAGGTGGGTTATGTAAGCGATGAAGTTTTAGCAGGACTTTACCAAAATGCACTTTGCCTAATCTACCCATCTTTTTATGAAGGCTTTGGCCTACCACCTCTTGAAGCTATGCAGCTGTCCTGCCCAGTAATTGCCAGCAACACCTCTTCTATACCCGAAGTCTGTGGTGAGGCAGTGGTTTATTGTGATCCGCATAACAGCAAAACTATTGCTAAAGGCATAGAAAAACTAATCAATCAAGCCAGTTTTGTGAGTACGTTAAAAAAACAAAGCTTAGAGCATGCACAGCAATTTAACTGGTCAAAAAGTGCACGTCGTTTATTACATATTCTTGAAGAACAAATTCAAAACTAATGTGAAACCCAATAAGAAAGGTAGATCAATGAAAGTAGCTGTCATACAAGACTGGTTGGTAATTTATGGTGGTGCTGAACGGGTTTTAGAACATATCTTAGATATGTATCCCCAAGCGGATTTATTTTCTTTAATTGATTTTGTTCCAGATGAACAACGCCATTTTTTAAGAGAACGTACTCCTCAAACCAGTTTTTTACAAAAACTGCCAGGTGCTAAAAATCATTATCGAAAAATGCTACCCCTTATGCCTTTAGCAATTGAGCAGTTAGACTTATCTGAATATGATTTAATTATTTCTAGTAGTTATTGTGTGGCCAAGGGGGTTTTAACAGGACCTAACCAAGTACATGTTTGTTATTGCCACTCTCCAATGCGTTATGCATGGGATCACTATCATGAGTATTTACGGGAAATGCATCTAGAAAAAGGGCTAAAGAGTTGGTTTGCCCGCTGGCAGCTACACAAAATCAGAAACTGGGATGTTCGATCGAATAACAGTGTGGATCATTTTGTGGCCAATTCACGTTTTGTTGCCAAAAGAATTTCTAAATTTTATGGTCGTCAAAGTAAAATTGTGTATCCACCAATTGATACTCGATTATTTCAACTCGAACTTGAAAAAGAGGACTATTACATTGCTGCAGGCCGATTTGTTCCGTTTAAAAGATTAGATTTAGTAGCCGAAGCTTTTCAATCAATGCCAAATAAAAAACTGATAATTTTGGGGGATGGGCCAGAAATGAGCAAAATTAAAAGTAAAGCAGGTCCCAACACTTTACTCCCAGGTTTTTTACCTCCTGAACAAGTCAGAGCTTACTTATCTAAGGCAAAAGCCTTTATTTTTCCGTCTGAGGAAGATTTTGGTATTGTGCCTGTAGAGGCACAGGCCTGTGGCACACCTGTGATTGCTTTTGGCAAAGGGGGGGCCTTAGAAACAGTGATTCCACCGCACAACATCAACAATAAAGCTGCTACTGGTTTATTTTTTAATGAGCAAAGCCCGCAATCTATTTGCGATGCAGTGAGTTGCTTTGAAACCTTATTAGCAGAGAACACTTTTGACGCTAAGCTGATTGCTCAGCATGCTCAAGATTTCTCGATTGACTCATTTAAGCAAAAGTTTCAGCAAGAAATTGACTTTGCATTAAAACAATTTGCTTAAAGAAGACTTAGTCTGCTCTCTCAACCTATTCGCTTTGGATTGAGCGGGTTAAATTTTGGATGTTAAAAAGTGGCTAGCCATTGTGTGAGTTCAGACTTAAATTGATCTAGTCTTTCTAACAAGGCAGCTAGTTTCTCACGCATTTCTGGAGTATCTTCGTTGTGTTGCAACATGACTTCAAGTTGTTGCAAAATTCTTACGGTGGCTTCATCACAAAACAGAGGAATTACACCTTTAATTTTATGCAACACACGAGCCGCTTCTTGTAGTTTGTTTTCCGCCATTAAGGCGTTAAATTGTGTGGTTTCTTCAGGCAATGATTCTGCTAACATTTCTAGCATTTGTTGTAATAACTCATCATCACCTAATCTGTCTTGGGCGCCTTTAATATCTAAATATTTCATATTTGTCTCTTGTGAAGTCATAGTAGGGCTGTCACTTACTCGGTTCGCTACAAATGTTGAAAGCACACGCTCAAATTCTGACATCGCTACAGGTTTTACTAAAAAGTCATCCATACCTGCTTCTTTACAAGCTAAGCGATCAGAATCTAAAACATGAGCTGTCATGGCAACAATAGGTACCAAGGGGTTCATGTTTTCATTTTCATACTTTCGAATAGCTTTGGCAGAACTTAGGCCATCCATTATTGGCATTTGTAGATCCATAAAGACTAGATCATAATACCCAGTTATTGCTTTTTGATAACCAATTTCACCATTTTCTGCGATTTCAACTTCAAAACCCATTTTATTAAGGGTAAACATAGCTAAACGTTGGTTCATTGGTGTATCTTCTACCACCAAAATTCTACCTTGAAAGCCGTCATTTGAATTATTATGAGTATTATTTGCGTGGAAAATCATGTTATTTGAACCTACTGCAGGTATTAAAACTCCCCCGTCTGGTACTTCCTTAAAATCTGTAGCATTCACAACTGCAGCAATCGCACCATGTAAATCGGACGGGGTAACCGGCTTACTAACCCGAATCACACGTAAACTCGATTGTATGACTTGATTCGGTATGCTACTTTTTTGTCCCAAATGAGTTAACTCAATTACAGAGAGACCTTCTAGCTGTTTTTGCTCTTGCAAAGATATAAGTGTATCCGAGGCAAAAGCTAATATGGTTTGGTCTGCAATCAATAGAGCGGACTTTTTACCGCTTTTTGTTTCCCATTTTTTGAGATAAGATTCAAGCTGTCCCGAATTTTCAATTACATCGAAGGCGAGCTCCCAAGTCCTCAACATTTTACTCAAAACCTCACGAGAAAATGGATTAGTGCTTGCCAAAATAATGGGCTGATCTTGAGCTTGATTTTTAATTGAATCGGCTTGTTTACTTTTGGATGGATCGGCTTGTAAAAGGCATGTGAAATAAAAACAACTTCCCTTATCGGATCGTGCTTTAAGCTTAATTTCTCCGCTCATTAATTGCACCAAATTTTGTGAGATTGCCAAACCTAGTCCACTTCCACCAAAACGCCTTGTTACCGAGTTATCTTCTTGGCTAAATGCATTAAAAATTTCGTTTACTTTGTCTGGAGCAACACCAACACCTGTATCTTCGATAAGAAACTCTATTGATAAAGTGCTACTAGTGCTATTCACTTGGTTCAATTTCACTGATAACTTCACCCAACCACTTGGCGTAAATTTAATCGCATTGCCCAATAAATTATGTAGCACCTGAGATAAACGTAAAGGATCACCAACCACATAAGTAGGGACAGAAGCGTCTATGTCTAAAATTAATTCTAGACCTTTTTGATCAGCCTGTAAGGCAAAGCCTTTAACACTTTGTTGACAACAACGATGCAAATTAAAAGAAGTTTGCTCTAAGGTAATCTTGCCAGAACCCAATCTTGTAAAATCTAAAATATCATCAATTAATCTGAGTAATGTATGCGATGAGCTTTTTGCCATTTGCAAATACTCGCGTTGCTCATCGGTTAAATGAGTGGCTAATGCTAAATCGGTCATACCTACCATGCTGTTAATAGGCGTTCTAATTTCATGGCTCATATTGGCTAAAAAAGCCGACTTAGTCTGACTTGCTGCTTCAGCTGCTTTTTTTGCCAGCTTTAACTCGTGGCGATAATCTTCTTGGCTTTTAAGTACCTTATAGAGAACAAAGGTAATAAAAACAATTAAAAAAGCCAATAAAACAGCTAACAATACAATAAATAAAGACTGTTTCCACCATCTAGTTTCGATTTGATTAATGGACAAACTTACCACTACAGAAGCTGGTGACCGAGTTGAAGAACGAAAATGACTGTCATAGGTTTCGCGCTCATTAAACGGATTTTTATTTTGAAATATTCCATTATCTCGACCTGTATTGACCCAATCAGTCAGATGTGACAAGTCATGTGTAACACCCACTCTAAATTGATTTTTTGAACTACTGGCAACAATCAGGCTTTGATAATCAAAAATATAAATCAAATCTGAATTAAAGTTAACCAAATTGGTAAAGTCTTTTAAAAAGTAATCGGGGTTTAAAAAGGCCAATACAATTTCTGTTTGACCTTGCCTGTTAACTATACTTTTTGCTACTGGTAGAGAAGAAACAGTATCACTTGCTTGGTTTTGAAACCAATCTGCAAAAAACCGATAAGGAACCGTTTTCCCTAACTCTAAATCAGACAAGATTTCTCGAGTAAAGCCAAGTTCCTGTAATGAAACTTGTTTTCCTACCACTCCAGGCTCGGAGCTAGCGATCACTTGCCCACTGCTACTAATGAGTGATATAGAACGCACGTAACTATTACTACCTATTAAGTGTTTTACTATTAGGTCAGTTGAAGCTAGTGCAGGTGCTAAATCAAGCTTGGATTGCTGTGTGCTGACTATTGCAATCGTGTCCATTAAATTAGAGGTGCTTTGCAAGGTTCTATCGACATGACCAAACAACATTTTTGAAAGTAGCTCGCCTCTTACCGATTCACGTTCTAAAACTCTCTCATGGTCGATATATAAAAATAAACTGCTAAAGACAACTGTTAATAAAAAAAGTATTGCTCCGCACGCAGCAACAAAAAGACTTTCTTGATGTTTTAAAAATTTTAATTTTTCGCTAATCAAAACTATCCAAGAAGGGCTTGAAGTCGGCTTCTTTAGAACAGTAATAGAATTTTGATGCGAATTTGACATTGATACGTTAAAAGAATTTAAAAGTTGATTTTGTCATGAATTGCTTAATTCAAAATAACAATTGAAGCTAATTTATTTTGTTTAGCAAATTGTAATAATTTACCATTCTTTTTTATTTTAGTTATGTACTGATTAAGCTTTTTTATTAATGAATCATCACCTTTTTTTATAGCATAAGCGTAGTCAGTTTGAAAATAAACACTATTAGGTGGAATGACCTTAGCCCAATCGGTTAAATCAATCATACGCTGACTATAAGGAAAATCAGACATAAAAGTATCGGCACGCCCTGACTCAACTTCTTGCTCTCGGGTAAGGGGTGCTTTGACAGATAAAATTTTGGCCTTTTTAAAACGTTGTAAAAGCACCGGCTCCATTACAGTACCCGCAGCGACCGCAATGACTCTGCCAGCTTGATCTAGGTCAGACCATTGATTGATATTCTTGTTTTGCTTGGTTGTAATGGCATACATGTCACTGCGCAAATATGGCTGCGTAAATTGCAACTTTTCTTGCCTTGATGGGGTAATCCCAATGGCATGCATAGCAACGTCACATTTGTCATTTACTAATGAGTCGATTAATTGAGCAAAATTATTATCAATATAGTTTAAGTTCACGCCTAGTTCTTTTGCAAAACCTTGAGAAATTAAAATATCAATACCCGATAACTGCCGTGTTTTAGGATTGCGATAAGTGATGCTGTAATAGTCAGGCCAAATACAGACTCTTAATTCTTTGTTTTTTAAAATTTTTTCTAACTGGGATGTATTTTGTGCTAAAGCCGTACTCATAACACCACCATTTATTGCCACAATGATTGATGAAGCGATTAATATTTGATAAAGCACTTTTTTTATTAACATAACAAGCTTTTCAGATGATTTTTATTATCAAAATGAATAGCGATATATTAAAAAATGACTATCCATCTATATTGAATCAATCATTTTAGATAAATAAATTGAAATAGATTGATAGACTAAAAAAAATATTTAATAAATTTACTAAGCGTATTTTTTCACCCATTTTTATTTTTAAATTCACTTTTCCCTTACTCAACATTATGTCTAGATTGGATGAATTGACTTTTAGCGACAAAATTGTACGCTCTTCATCTTTGTGGATCTATGAGCTATACCAGTGAAAATTAAAGAGCGATTGGGTTATTATTTTGTGAGCCTGTTGCCCAACTTCTTACCGCCTTCGGTACTG
>JALQUL010000378.1 GCA_023260735.1 Limnohabitans sp.
GAAGAATCCAATGCTTTTTACCGTCAAGCATTAGCCGCTGGTGGTCAAGGTGTTTCTGTGGCTTTTGACTTAGCCACTCATCGTGGTTACGACTCCGATCATCCTCGTGTCACTGGTGACGTGGGTAAGGCCGGTGTGGCCATTGATAGCGTTGAAGACATGAAAATTTTGTTCGATGGTATTCCCCTTGATAAGGTCAGTGTTTCAATGACGATGAATGGTGCCGTATTACCAGTTTTAGCTGGTTATGTGGTGGCTGCAGAAGAACAAGGTGTGAGTCAGGATCAATTGTCAGGCACGATTCAAAATGATATTTTGAAAGAATTCATGGTGCGTAATACCTATATTTACCCACCAGAGCCTTCAATGAAAATCATTGGCGATATTATTGAGTACACCTCCAATAACATGCCAAAATTTAACTCGATTAGTATTTCTGGCTATCACATGCAAGAGGCCGGTGCTAATCAAGCCCTTGAGTTGGCCTTTACTTTGGCCGATGGTAAAGAGTATGTCAAAACAGCTATTGCCAAAGGCATGGATGTAGATGCGTTTGCGGGTCGCTTGAGTTTCTTCTGGGCGATTGGCATGAATTTTTATCTTGAAATTGCTAAAATGCGTGCTGCACGCTTGTTGTGGTGCAAAATTATGCAGGGTTTTAATGCTAAAAATCCAAAAAGCCTTATGCTGCGTACACATTGCCAAACTTCAGGTTGGTCTTTAACCGAGCAAGACCCTTACAATAATATTGTTCGTACCACTGTAGAAGCCATGGCTGCGGTATTTGGTGGAACTCAAAGTTTGCACACCAATAGTTTTGATGAGGCCATCGCTTTACCCACTGAATTTTCATCACGTATTGCCCGTAACACACAATTAATTATTCAAGAGGAAACCCACATTACCAATGTGGTGGACCCTTGGGCGGGCAGTTATATGATGGAAAAACTCACTCAAGATATGGCTGATGCTGCTTGGAAAATTATTGAAGAAGTAGAAGCCATGGGTGGTATGACCAAGGCTGTTGATAGTGGTTGGGCTAAACTTAAAATTGAAGCCGCTGCAGCAGAAAAACAAGCTCGTATTGATAGCGGAAAAGACGTCATTGTAGGCGTGAATAAATATCGTCTTAAAACTGAAGATACCGTTGAAGCGCGTGATATTGATAACGTTGCAGTACGTGAAGGTCAAATCGCAAGACTTCAACAAATTAAAGCGACTCGTAATAATGACGCAGTCAAAGCAGCTTTAGCTGCACTCACTTCAGCAGCAGAATCAGGCACTGGCAACTTGTTAGATTTATCGATTCAAGCGGTCCGTTTACGTGCCACAGTAGGCGAAATTTCTGATGCTTTAGAGTCTGTTTATGGGCGTCATCGTGCTGATACACAAAAAGTAACTGGTGTTTATGCTGCTGCCTATGATTCAGCTGAAGGCTGGGAGCAACTCAAAACCGAAATCAATGAATTCGCCGATGCACAAGGTCGTCGTCCACGTGTCATGATTGCTAAATTAGGTCAAGACGGTCATGACAGGGGCGCCAAGGTGGTGGCCACTGCGTTTGCTGATTTAGGCTATGACGTCGATATGGGACCATTATTCCAAACACCTGAAGAGTGTGCTCGTCAAGCGATTGAAAACGATGTACATGCGGTCGGTGTTTCTACCTTAGCAGCAGGACACAAAACTTTAGTACCGGCCATTATTGCCGAGCTCAAAAAACAAGGTGCTGATGACATTATTGTGTTTGTAGGGGGTGTGATTCCACGTCAAGACTACGAGTTTTTATATGAGTCAGGTGTAAAAGGTATTTATGGTCCTGGAACACCTATTCCTGCCAGTGCAAAAGATGTACTAGAGCAAATTAAAAAGTCAATTGCGGCTTAATAGATTTAGGTAAATAGTTCAGTGAACGTATTAAGTAATGCCACTCCCCACGCCTTGCTCGAGCCCATAGTGGCTGGGCAAGCAGGGCAACGCCGTGCTATGGCCAAAGCCATTACTTTATTGGAATCGACTCGCCCCGACCATAGGCTTCAAGCTGATCAACTCTTAACGGGTTTATTGCCGCATACCGGACAATCATTTCGAATTGGTATTAGTGGTGTACCTGGGGTTGGAAAATCTACTTTTATTGAAGCCCTTGGTCTTTATCTAATTGAAAAGGGCCATAGGGTAGCAGTGCTTGCAGTGGATCCAAGTTCGACGGTTTCAGGTGGCTCTATTTTGGGTGATAAAACCCGTATGGAGTTTTTGTCGGTGCATCCTAAGGCTTTTATTAGGCCAAGCCCTAGCAGTGGTACTTTAGGTGGTGTGGCTGATAAAACCCGTGAGTCAATGTTAGTCTGTGAAGCGGCAGGATACGACGTGGTAATTGTTGAAACAGTGGGTGTTGGCCAAAGTGAAACCGCAGTTGCTGGTATGACCGATATGTTTGTCTTAATGCAATTACCTAATGCCGGAGACGATTTACAAGCGATTAAAAAAGGCGTAATGGAGCTGGCCGATTTAGTGGTCATTAACAAAGCCGATATTGACCCCAACGCGGCTACTCGTGCAGAGGCACAAATCATGTCATCACTGCGAATTTTGGGGCAACACGGTAACCCGCAAACAGCCCATCATGATGATCGGTTTTGGCATCCTAAAGTGGTTCAAATTAGTGCGCTTAAAAGCACTGGTTTAGATGGTTTTTGGCAGTCAGTGAGCCACTTCAAAGATTTGCAAACGCAAAATGGACGACTACACAATAGGCGTAGTCAACAGTCATTGGCGTGGATGTGGGAGCGAATAGATTCTGGTTTAAAAATGGCATTTAAGAGTAATCCTCAAGTGCAAAACTTGTTACCGCTGTTAACTCAACAAGTGGCTAGTGGCAAACTAGCGTCCTCTACCGCCGCAAGGCAATTATTACAAGCGCATGCGATTGCTGATGTTAGCAACAATAGCATGAATTAATTAACAAAAAAACGATACGATTTTTCTAAAGGAAGTAAACCATGTTAGATATCTTGGAGCAACTCGAAGCGAAGCGCGAACAAGCGCGTTTAGGTGGTGGTCAAAAAAGAATAGATGCCCAGCATGCTCGTGGCAAACTCACTGCTCGTGAACGTATCGAAGTCTTGTTAGATGAAGGTACGTTCGAAGAGTGGGATATGTTTGTTGAACATCGTTGCGTCGATTTTGGCATGGCAGACAATAAAATTCCAGGTGATGGCGTAGTGACGGGCTACGGCATGATTAACGGCCGTTTGGTATTCATTTATAGCCAAGACTTTACGGTTTTTGGTGGTGCTCTCAGTGAAGCCCACGCCGAAAAAATTTGCAAAATTATGGATCAAGCCATGAAAGTGGGAGCTCCTGTTATTGGTTTAAATGACTCAGGTGGCGCACGTATTCAAGAGGGTGTGGCCTCTTTAGGTGGTTATGCTGAAGTATTCCAACGCAATGTCATGGCCAGCGGTGTGGTGCCCCAAATCAGTATGATTATGGGCCCTTCAGCAGGTGGTGCGGTGTATAGTCCTGCGATGACTGACTTTATATTTATGGTCAAAGACAGTTCTTATATGTTTGTGACTGGCCCTGAAGTAGTTAAAACCGTTACCCATGAAGAAGTAACCGCTGAAGAATTAGGTGGCGCAATTACCCATACGACAAAAAGTGGCGTAGCTGATTTGGCTTTTGATAACGATGTTGAAGCATTATTAATGTTGCGTCGTTTGTATAACTACTTACCTCTTAATAATCGCGAAAAAGCGCCAGTGCGTCAAAGTGGAGACCCAGCTGACCGTGCTGAATTAAGTTTGAATACTTTGGTTCCGGACAATCCAAATAAGCCTTACGACATGAAAGAGCTTATTTTGAAAACGGTTGATGATGGTGATTTTTTTGAAATTCAACCCGAGTACGCTAAAAATATCATTATTGGTTTTGCCCGTATGGACGGTCAAACAGTCGGTATTGTGGCTAACCAACCTTTGGTTTTAGCAGGCTGTTTAGATATTAAATCTTCTATTAAAGCGGCCCGTTTTGTGCGCTTCTGCGATTGTTTTAATATTCCCGTAGTGACCTTTGTTGATGTACCTGGATTTATGCCTGGTACAAGCCAAGAATACGGCGGCATTATTAAACATGGTGCTAAGTTATTGTATGCCTATGCTGAATGTACTGTGCCAAAAATTACCATCATTACACGTAAAGCTTACGGCGGTGCTTATGATGTGATGGCTTCTAAACATTTACGTGGTGACGTGAACTTAGCCTGGCCCAATGCAGAAATTGCAGTAATGGGTGCTAAAGGTGCGGTTGAAATTATTTTCCGTGAAGATAAATCAAATCCAGAAAAAATTGCCGCCCGTGAAGCTGAGTACAAAGCACGTTTTGCCAATCCGTTTGTAGCGGGTAGCCGTGGTTTTATTGATGATGTGATTTTGCCATCTGAAACTCGTAAACGTATCTGTCGTTCATTGGTCATGTTGAAAGATAAAAAGATTGACAACCCTTGGCGTAAACACGGCAATATTCCACTCTAAAACAGGGTGTGAGCTTTTTACGTTTCAATAGTCATAAGGAATAAAAAAATGTTTAATAAAATTTTGATTGCCAATCGCGGTGAGATTGCTTGCCGTGTCATTAAAACTGCCCAAAAAATGGGTATTAAAACGGTTGCAGTTTATTCAGAAGCCGACAAAGATGCCCGTCATGTAGCACTTGCTGATGAAGCCGTTTGTATTGGCCCAGCAGCTAGTCGTGAGAGTTATTTAGTCGCCGATAAAATCATTGCTGCTTGTAAACAAACCGGTGCTCAAGCGATTCACCCTGGTTACGGATTTTTAAGTGAGAATGCTGAATTC
>JALQUL010000424.1 GCA_023260735.1 Limnohabitans sp.
AAAATATTAATGATTGTCAATTAATATAAATACAAACATAAACTAACTTCTATCAGTGTACCACTCCGTTAAACCGTCAAAACCGTTCCATAACCAACGCTTAACGCTTCAGTAGTGGCTTTTTCTAGTTTGACGGCACAGTATTTGAACTCTGGTATTTTACCAAACGGATCGAGGGCTGAATTAGTCATTAAGTTGGCCGCTGCCTCATGATAGGCAAAAGGTATAAACACCGAGCCATCAGGAGTGCCGTCATCTTGCCTAATCAGAATTGTCACCGAACCACGTCTAGAGCTAACCGTGACGGCTTCGCCGGCTTTGAAGCCTAATCTGACCAATTCTTTGCCGTTAATACTCATACTCGCCTGTGGCTCAATGGCATCCAACACAGTGGCTCTACGAGTCATACTACCGGTATGCCAATGCTCAAGTTGTCGACCCGTAATGAGTACCATAGGGTACTCTGGGTCGGGTAACTCATTGGCATAAATGAGTTTTGTTGGTACTAAATTAACCCTGCCATCTGGGGTATCAAAATGCTCGGTAAATACAATGTTTTGACCGGCTGCATTTTCATCTAAACAAGGGTAAGTCACACTACCCTCTTGCTCTAGGCGTTGCCAACTAATGCCCGAAATAGCAGCATGCATGGCTTGACGCATTTCCTCATAGACCTGGGCCACACCTGCGTTATCACCCTGGTAATTCCAATTCAAACCCATGCGTTTTGCAATGTCTTGAATAATCCACAAGTCTTGTCTCGCCTCGCCAGGTGGATTTAAAGCTGCACGTCCCATTTGTACCATACGATCGGTGTTGGTGACCGTCCCTGTTTTTTCTGGCCAAGCGCTTGCAGGCAACACCACATCAGCTAAATACGCAGTCTCAGTCATAAAAATATCTTGTACCACCAAATGCTGCAAACTAGCTAAGGCATGACGAGCATGATTTAAATCAGGGTCACTCATGGCTGGATTTTCACCCATGATGTACATACCCCACACTTTACGTGGGTCATCATCTGGAGCTAAAGCTTGGTTCATTACCTCCACTACCGTTAAACCTGGTTTGTCATCTAGTGGTGTATTCCAAAACTTCTCAAACCACTCATGAGCCCCGGTATTAGTGACACGTTGGTAGTTGGGGAACATCATGGGAATTAAACCAGCATCGGAGGCACCTTGCACATTGTTTTGACCACGTAATGGATGTAAGCCAGAACCTGGTTTGCCAATTTGCCCAGTCACAGAAGACAATGCAATTAAACAACGTGCATTGTCAGTGCCATGCACATGTTGGCTTACGCCCATGCCCCATAAAATCATAGAACCTAAAATAGTGCCATCCTCTGCCAAACCAGGATTGGCAAAAGCTCTTGCCACTTCACGCAGGGTTTGCGCGGGAACACCACAAACTGACTCCATAGCTTCTGGACTAAAACCCTTGACCTGCTCTTTAAGGGCTTCAAAATTATTGGTGCGACTGTTAATAAATGCTTGATCTGCAAGGCCCTCTTCAATCACGGTATAGATTAAGGCATTTAACATGGCCACATCGGTGTCTGGCTTGAACTGCAAAGTGCGCCATGCATGTTGACTAATTTCAGTGCGACGTGGGTCAGCGTGAACAATTTTCACTCCTTTTTGCGCGGCATTTTTCATCCAAGTGGCCGCTACTGGATGATTAACCGTTGGATTAGATCCAATCACCAATATTAAACCCGCATTAGCAACATCGTTGACCTGATTACTGACTGCTGCCGAGCCTACGCCCTCTAAAAGAGCGGCCACACTAGAAGCATGGCATAAACGGGTGCAGTGGTCCACATTATTACTGCCAAAACCAGTTCGCACTAATTTCTGGAATAAATAGGCTTCTTCGTTGCTGCCTTTGGCAGAACCAAAACCAGCTAATGCAAATCGGCCTTTTTCTTGTTTGATTTGTGCCAAACCACCTGCAGCTAAACTTAACGCCTCTTCCCATGTAGCCTCACGGAACACCTCACTCCAATCCCCAGCATGACTCATTAAGGCAGGATCTTTGGCTACACCTGGTTTACGAATTAAAGGTTTTAATAAGCGCTGCGGATGATGAATATAGTCAAATCCGAAGCGTCCTTTCACACATAATCGGTTATGGTTTGCAGGACCATCACGCCCCTCTACAGACACAATCTTTTGATCTTTTACTTTATAAGTTAATAAACAACCTACGCCACAAAACGGGCAAACTGAATCGACTTGACTATCGACCTTTTGTGAACCCACCAAAGTTTTAGGCATAAGGGCACCGGTGGGGCAAGCTTGAACACATTCACCACAAGCCACACAAGTACTCGCTCCCATGTCGGTGTTAAGGTCAAAGGTAATTTTGCTATGACTACCCCTACCTGAATAACCAATCACGCCATTAACCTGCTCTTCGCGACAAGCTCTGACGCAGCGATTACACTGAATACAGGCATCTAAATTGACCACCATTGCGGAATGACTTGCATCAGTGACTTGGCTTAGCTGTCTTGCAATTTCTTTCAAGGCTGCTCTTGGCTTCACCTCTAAGCGATGTGCCCATTCACTTAATTCACCGTGGGGTAAATCGCCCGCTTCATCCGCCCATTTAAAGCCATCTGCTGGCATATCAGAGAGCAACATTTCAAGCACCATTTTTTGGCTTTTACGAGCTCTTTCATTATTGCTAAACACCTGCATACCAGCGCTAGCAACTCGACAGCAGCTAGGGGCTAATGTACGCTCACCCTTAATTTCAACTACACAAGCACGGCAATTGCCGTCTGGTCGATAACCCTCTTTATAACAAAGATGAGGGATTTCTTCACCGTGGCGTTTAGCCACTTGCAAAATAGTTTCTCCGGCTAGTGCATTGACCTTTTGGCCATTTAATTCGAATTCGATAGAGGTGGATGTACTCATTATTTAGCTCCTACTTCTGCAGGGAAATATTTCATAACCGATAAAACAGGATTAGGAGCGGCTTGTCCTAAACCACAAATAGAGGCATCTATCATGACGGTTGACAAATCATGTAGCGTGTCTTGATCCCATTCGTCTTGTTTGACTAACTGGTGAACTTTTTCAGTACCGACTCGACAAGGGGTACATTGACCACAGCTCTCATCTGCAAAAAACTGCATCATATTGCGAGCGGCATCTTTGGCGGTATCGTGCTGGCTCAACACAATTACCGCAGCAGAGCCAATAAAGCATCCGTAGGGTTGAAGGGTGTCAAAATCGAGTGGAATATGGCTCATGCTGGCAGGCAAAATACCACCCGATGCACCACCAGGTAAATAGGCATACAGCTCATGTCCATCAAGCATACCGCCGCCATATTCATTAATTAACTCTTGCACTGTAATACCAGCTGGTGCTAATTTAACACCGGGGTTTTTCACCCTACCGCTTAAACTATAAGAGCGCAAGCCTTTGCGACCATTACGACCAAAGCTGGTAAACCAATCGGCACCTTTTTCAACCAAGGTTCTAACCCAATACAAGGTTTCAAAATTATGCTCTAGGGTGGGCCTACCAAACAAGCCCACTTGTGCAATATAAGGAGGGCGCATACGAGGCTCACCACGTTTACCCTCTAAACTTTCGATCATGGCTGACTCTTCACCACAAATATAGGCTCCAGCTCCACGTCTTAGTTCAATACTTGGCAAATTAGCTTTTAAACCATCAGCTGCATGCTGCTTTAAATCGTTGATGGCTCTTTGTAAGATGGCTCTAGCGCCGTGATATTCATCACGCAGGTAAATATAAATTTTTTCAATACCTACACAATAAGCGGCAATTAAAGCACCTTCTAAAAAGCGATGGGGATCACGCTCTAGGTAGGTTCTATCTTTAAAGGTTCCAGGTTCGCCCTCATCAATATTAATAGCCATTAATTTAGGAGCTGCTTGATCTCGTACAATCCGCCATTTTCTACCGGCCGGAAACCCAGCACCTCCTAAACCTCTTAAGCCCGATTGCTCAAGAGTACTAATAATAGCTTCTACCTGTATTGGGTTTTGCTGGGCCAATTCGTTTGCTAATAAGTACCCACCGTTTTGTACATAAGAGTCGTAGGCTACTATACTGGGTTGCGCCTTTAAGACAGTTGCAGTAACCGATTGTTCTGCCATTTGTGCCGGATCAAAAGCCGACTGGGCTAATGCTGGCTTGGGATGCTGTGGTAGTGGTAGTTGTACTTGTGCCACTTCTAACACCTCTTGCGCACTTGCCCAACCAATTGCATGTTGATGCACTACTGCAGCAGGCGCTTGCTCACATCGGCCTATACAGGGGGCTGCTTGTAATTGCCAGCCGGCCAAATCTAACTGTTTTGCAAGAGTTGCCATTAACTGTTTTGAACCCGCAATTTCGCATGACAAACCCGCGCAGACCCTTACCACTGGTTTTGGACTGGCCTCATCTTTGACAATTTCGAAATGATGATAGAAAGACGCCACCTCAAAAACGTGGGCCATGGGTAAATTCATTTCTTTAGCTAAGGCGCATAAATGCCTTTCAAGTAAGGCCAAATATTGATCTTGTAATAAATGTAAATACTCAATTAATAAATGAGCTGGATGACCATTCTCTGGCTTCTCACCAATTAGAGCCTTCACCTCTTGAATAGAAACCTCATCTGCTTGACGGCCTTTTAACTTAGCAGATTTTTTAATTTGAGCCCGCATCTGCTCTGGGCTTGTTGTTAATACCACTGGCGCTTTAGACCTTGATTCGGCAGAATGATTCATGACGGCACTTTAAAATAAATGGAATGGTAATTAGTAACTCTCCATAAAGCCACTGGCATTTATGAACAAAAAATAGGGATACCTAACAATACCATGAAGTTGGTTAGTCTAAAAATAAAATGGATTTGAAATTCAACTCGAATTTCCATCTCATTGCTTTGAGTTACAAAGTTTACAAATTTTTTTTGTTATTACTCAACTAAATACGCCCTAGCTCAATCCAATTTCGACCACATTAGACAAAAAACTAAGAAAAACTCAAAAAATACCTGGTAACTTTGTTACCAAATTATCAAATAAAATAAATAACTATTAAATAAGTAGCTAACTAACCATCCAAAATGACC
>JALQUL010000053.1 GCA_023260735.1 Limnohabitans sp.
CTCGTACCACTCCTTGACCCAAGGCAGTAGTCACAAAAGACTCTAGGTCATCTAAAATGTGCGCATCTGTGGTAGGAGTGTTAATTAACTCCACCAAATACATATAACGAGGGGGGTTAAAGAAATGAATGCCACAAAAACGTGGTTTTAAAGATTCAGGTAGGACCTTGCTGAGTTCAGTAATCGACAAACCAGAAGTGTTACTTGCCACAATTGCATGTGAGGCCACATGAGGCGCAATTTTTTGATATAAGTCGAGTTTCCAATCCATTCGTTCAGCGATCGCCTCGATAATCAAATCGCATTGACCCAACAAGTTCATGTTTTCTTCATAATTGGCTTGCACAATTAAATCAGCGTCATCTGCATTACCCAGTGGTGCAGGCTTTAATTTTTTAAGATTGGCAATTGCTTTACTAACGATGCCATTTTTTGGACCCTCTTTAGCGGATAAATCAAACAACACCACAGGAATTTGGCAATTGACTAAATGAGCTGCAATTTGTGCACCCATAACACCTGCACCTAAAACGGCGACTTTTTTAATTTGAAAGGTGGACACTTGTGTTTACCTACTTATCTTGAAATATAAAAAGTCAATCGTGACAAAAAATACCAACGATTGACTGCTTGATGGTGTTTATTGAACTCTAATCCAAGTTTGTGTGCGGCCAATAAAAAGAATCGATCCTTTGACTTCTAATTTTTTACCGCCTTCAATAGGTGTGAGTTTTAAGGTGTATTCTTTGCCCTCATCAGGACTTAAAATTTTGCCACCTTCCCACACTTCTTTGCCTTCTACTTTTTTGGCATTTCGAATGATCTCCATACCAATAATTTTTTGGTTTTTTCTATCATCAGAGCATTGGTCACAAACTGCATCTTGTTTGGCTTCTTTGCGTAAAATTTTGACTACTTTGCCACTTACTACTCCATTGGTCTCGGTAATGACCACTTCCGAGCGGGGTTCGCCGGTTTTATCGTCAATTGATCGCCAAGTGCCAACGGGGGTCATTTGGGCAAATGCTTGTGAAAAAAAACTACTCAATAAAATTCCAGTAATGATGAATAAAGTACGTTTCATGATCTTCCTTTTTACCAAGAAATAATTGTTGAAAAATAGATTTAGGCGAGGGCTAAATCAGTGTCCATTAAATTCTTAGAGCCAGTACGAGCCGTTAACATCAGGCTGGCAGTTTCTGGGAATAAACGGGCAAAGTAAAAACGGGCGGTTTGTAGTTTGGCTGCATAGAAGGGGTCAGTATTACCGTTGGCAATTTCACGCAACGCCACTTGCGCCATACGAGCCCAAAAATAACCCATTACCAAGTGGCCAGCGACACGTAAATAGTCAACCGCTGCTGCGCCAACTTCATCTGGGTTTTGGAAACCTTTAAAACCAATTTCAGTGGTGAACTTGGTCATTTTGTCACCCAAATAGGCTATTGGGTTAATGAACTCGGCCATGTCTTCGTTCACGCCTTCTTGCTCAATGAGTTGAGCAACTAATTTACCAAATTTTTTCAAGGTAGCACCGTTGTTGCCCAAGACTTTGCGGCCTAATAAATCCAATGATTGAATGGTATTGGTACCTTCGTAAATCATATTGATACGGGCATCACGGACATATTGTTCCATGCCCCATTCTTTAATAAAACCGTGGCCACCAAAAACTTGTAAACAACTTGAAGTGGCGGTCCAGCCGTTATCCGTTAAAAACGCCTTTACAATAGGGGTTAAAAACGATAGCATTTCGCCGCTTTCTTGACGCACTTTTGCGTCTGGATGATAGTGTTCTTTTTCTAACAAAATAGAACTAAACACCGCTAATGCACGGCCACCTTCTGCATAGGCTTTGGCGGTTAACAACATTTTACGAACATCAGCATGAACAATGATAGGGTCTGCTGGTTTGTCTTTGGCTTTAGGGCCACTTAAAGAGCGCATTTGAATACGATCTTTCGCATAGGCTAAAGCATTTTGGTAAGCGACTTCAGTTAAGCCCAATGATTGATTACCTACACCTAAACGAGCGGCATTCATCATCACAAACATGGCTGCCATACCTTTATTGGGCTGACCCACCATAGTACCTACTGCGTTTTCAAGTACCATTTGGCAAGTGGCACTGCCGTTAATCCCCATTTTGTGTTCTAGGCCACCACAGTAAATACCATTGCGCTCGCCCAAAGAGCCATCCGGATTGACTAAAAATTTTGGCACTACAAACAAGCTAATGCCTTTAATGCCGGGAGGCGCATCGCTTAATCGTGCTAATACCAAATGGATGATATTGCCAGCTAAATCATGCTCGCCAGCACTAATAAAAATCTTATTACCTGTAATTCGGTAAGTACCATCGGCCTGGGCTTCTGCTTTCGTGCGCATGAGGCCTAAATCGGTACCACAATGTGATTCGGTTAAGCACATAGTCCCTGTCCACTCACCACTAATGAGTTTAGGGAGGTACATATTTTTTTGCTCTGGTGTGCCGTGTGCATGAAGCGCTGCATGAGCACCATGAGTTAAACCAGGATACATAGTCCAGGCTTGGTTGGCAGAATTGAGCATTTCATAAAAACACTGATTCACCACCAATGGTAACCCTTGACCACCGTATTCGGGATCGGATGAGAGTGCTGGCCAACCCGCCTCTACAAATTGAGCATAAGCTTTTTTAAAGCCAGTTGGAGCAGTTACTTCGTGGCTCACGGGATCTAATTTACAACCTTCTTTATCGCCCACCATATTGAGTGGAAATGCAATTTCTTTAGCAAACTTTCCACCCTCTTCAAGTACCGCATTAATAGTTTCAACGTCAATTTCAGAGTGACGTGGCATGGTTTTTAAGTCGTCAACTACATTGAATAACTCATGTAGTACAAATTGCATATCACGGATGGGGGGATTGTAGTTGGGCATGATGATCCTCTAGATAAATGACGAATAAATGAAAATGACGGAAGGGTAGGTAAAAAATAATAGTTTTAGTTGATTTGGTAATTACGAATAATCTGTTCAAATCCTTTGTGCGCTCTTGCAATAGATCCTGGATTTTTTAAAAATCGGGCATCGTAATGCAGGGCTAAAATAAGCCCATGAATTTCAAAAACAATTTGATCTTCATCGGTATGAGGGGCAATTTGGCCTAGTTCTTTGGCTTGTGTAATGGCGCGTTTCATTGCGCTTAACCAGACCCTCACACTTTGCGCTAAAGCATCTTGTACAGGGCCTGGTCGGTCATCAAAATCGACGGCACCACTTATAAAAATGCAACCTGAATCGAGTTCAACGGCCACTCTTTTCATCCAGTTTTCAAACAAACCTGTGACCCGTTTTAAGCCTCGGGGTTGTTGGAGGGCGGGTTCAAAAACTTCGAGCTCAAAAATCCTGAAATATTCTTTAATGACCGATATTTGTAGTTCTTCACGAGAACCAAAATGGGCAAATACGCCAGATTTACTCATTTTGCAGGCATCGGCTAAAGCACCAATACTTAAGCCCTCAAGGCCAACATGACTGGCCAAGCTTAATGCAGCTTCCACAATAATCGCCTTGGTTTGTTGACCTTTATTGGGTTTACTGAGTTCGGTGCTAAGGGATAAATCTGACATAAATAGGATGTTAAATTTTAAAATAAAACGAACGATCGTGCTATTTTCTGATAGAAGTACGTAACTGGCAAGTAATTTAATCAAAAACCACAAACTTTTAAGGAAAATTAGGAAAAATTTCAACTCGATTTGAGTGATTGAACTGTTTTTCTTTATATGGGGTATGACAGGTCAAAAAAAAGGTGCCTTCACAGCACCTTTTGAAAGATATAAAAATGCAATTTAACGCGCTTTAGGTTTGCGAGTTGTTGGTTTAGCTACTGGTTTAACTAAGGCTTTAACCGCTTTAGCATCTAGTCCGTACATTTCGGCAAAAGCATCTACATTTTTTCCACTGGTTTTAAAAGCACCACGCATCGCATCTTTTTTTGCTTGAAAATCATCATTTTCAGCTAAGGCAGCATGCAGGTCAGGATGAGTGCTTGCATCAAGGGCGTTGAGTTTTTCTAGGTATTCTTGTTTAGCAAGCCCTGATTTTCTAAAGGCCCAAGCCAATTGCTTGCGTAATTTAGGAACTAAATCTTCTTGAGTTTTATTTTGCCTACGACGGTGCAATTCGATAATTGCTAAATACATGTGTTCGGGTGCAGTAGCTGCCACCGGTTTGATATCTAAATCGTGACGATCAAGTCCTGAAGCCACCGCATTTAAATAACGTGTTGAACGAGTGTGCAAACCCAAAGCAGTTTTTAAAGTTGCTTTTTCAAACTCATCAGGGTGCCTAGCCATTAAATCTTGAAACACGCCGAGTTTAAGCGGAAGAAATTCTGCACCAAACAATTGTGGGTACAACTGAAAGAGTTTTTCTAGGGTGTCTTGGACTGCTTTAGGGCGACCTGGTTTTTTGGATGCAGGAGCACTTGTTGTTGTGGCAGTAGGTTCTTCAACAACAGGGGTATCAACAGGTAAATTACTGGTCATGAGAGTTCAACTAAAAATCAAGCCTTGATTGTCTATCAAACAAGGGCAAGTGGATAAAAATATGAAGATAAATTCAATGAAATTAGTTTAATCACCCAAATTTATGACTTTTGATGTCGCAAATTGGTCGGGAATAAGATAGTCAGCCACTAAATAAGCCTTTGTTGGGTGATGCATACAGTCTTCAAGCAGTTCTAAAACGATTTGCTGTGAGGCTAAATCAAGCGCAGCAAAAGGTTCATCAATTAAAGTAAGTGTAGCTGAAGCTGCAAAAGCTGCACATAACCAGACTTTTCTTTTGGAGCCGGCTGACAACATATACAGAGGTTTGAACAAATGAGGATTGAGTGAAAATGCCTGTGCTAATTCTAAACAAAGTTCTTGATTCCAACGGGGATAGGATTTTTTAATCTCGGCCCAGACTTCTAGTGCCGTATTATTTTCGAATTGGATTTGATTAGGATTTATCCAAAAGATTTCTTTGTCACAAGAATTATCGGTACATTTTAAAGTCGAGTGATAGTTAATTTTCCCATTTTGAGGCTTTAATTCATTGGTAATCAGTTTTAAAACGCTGGTTTTTCCTTTGCCATCGCCACCAAGTATCCAAGTTAAGCCTGTATTCAGTTCAAAACTAAGATCTTTAATAAAAGTATTGGAATCGAAACCAAAACTCAATTGTTTGAATTCAAGTATAGACATTGACAAAATGGGGTGTTAATAGTGCAAAAATGAATTTACGCACCTAAACGGTGCTTTGGTAAGGAGATGCACCTCATCAAAAAATTAATCTTGAAGTGATAGCTATTCAGAAGTGCTAACGTCTTATTCTAAATCAAGCTACAACCAATGAAAATTCAAAAATAGAACAAACAATTAATTCGTAGCTAAAAGTTGGCACGGTTTATGCATTACCTAATTTATGAATAACAACATGGTAAGAGGTGAAACATGAAACTAGTCACAGCGATTATTAAACCCTTTAAATTAGAAACAGTTCGCGAAGCTCTTTCTCAGATAGGTGTTCAAGGCGTAACGGTTACTGAAGTAAAAGGTTTTGGCAGACAAAAAGGGCATACCGAGTTATATCGCGGCGCTGAGTATGTAGTTGATTTTTTACCAAAGGTGAAATTAGAAGTGGCGATTAAAGATGACTTACTCGACACCGTAATTGAAACTATTGAAAACGCTGCTAGAACTGGAAAAATTGGTGACGGCAAAATTTTTGTTTCTTCAATCGATCAAGTGATTCGAATTCGTACCGGAGAAACCGGCGAAGAAGCGCTTTAAATCAGAATGCTTAGAAAAGGAATTCAATCATGAAAAAATTAATATCGGCATTAGTCCTTAGCCTTGGATTAAGTTTATTTTCCTTTGGTGCTCATGCACAAGACAGCGCAGCCTCAGCAGCAGTAGCTAGCAGTACAGCGACAGAATCTAGCGTATCGGCAGTAACTAGCAGTGCAGCCGTAGCCAGTGTCGCAACGGTAGCTAGTAGTGAAGCAGCACCAGTTGCAGCACCTACACCAGAAAAAGGTGACACTTCTTGGATGATGGTGTCCACTCTATTAGTTTTAATGATGGCCATCCCTGGACTGGCATTATTTTATGGCGGTTTAGTCCGCTCTAAAAATATGTTGTCTGTGTTAATGCAAGTCATGGTGACTTTTGCATTACTCACCACACTTTGGTTTGTTTATGGCTATAGCCTTGCGTTTACCGAAGGAAATGCTTTTATCGGTGGCTTTGATAGGCTAATGATGAAAGGTATTTGGGATAATGCGGCAGGTACGTTTGCCAATGCAGCTACCTTTAGCAAGGGTGTAGTGATTCCAGAAATTGTGTTTGCGGTATTTCAAGCCACATTTGCTGGTATCACCGGTGCCCTAATTGTGGGTGCATTTGCCGAGCGCATGAAGTTTTCTGCTGTGATGGTTTTTATGGTAATCTGGTTTACCTTTAGCTATTTACCAGTTGCTCACATGGTATGGTTCTGGATGGGCCCAGATGCTTATTCAAGCAAAGAAATTGCCGATGCAATGACAGCTAAAGCGGGCTTTATTTGGCAAACAGGTGCGCTTGATTTCGCAGGCGGTACTGTTGTGCACATTAACGCAGCCGTAGCTGGTTTAGTAGGTGCTTATATGGTAGGTAAACGTGTAGGGTATGGTAAAGAGTCAATGGCTCCACACAATTTGCCATTGACCATGGTAGGTGCTGCATTGTTGTGGGTGGGCTGGTTTGGTTTTAACGCTGGTTCTGCCTTAGAAGCCAATGGTTTTGCTGCACTTGCATTTATTAATACTTTTGCTGCTACTTCAGTTGCCGTATTGGCATGGTGTGTCACTGAAGGAGTTTTGCGTGGTAAAGCTTCTATGTTGGGCGCTGCCTCAGGTGCGGTAGCTGGTTTAGTTGCTATTACTCCTGCTGCCGGTAACGTTGGTATTGGCGGAGCTTTAATTATTGGTGCAATTGCCGGTGTAGCCTGTTTCTGGGGTGTTAGTGGCTTGAAAAAGTTACTCAAAGCAGACGACACCTTAGATGTATTTGGCGTACACGGCGTGGGTGGTATTATTGGTGCTTTGTTAACTGGTGTATTTAACTCACCAGCCTTAGGTGGCCCTGGTTATGTTGCTGATTGGGTGAGCGTATCAATGGTTACAGCCGCTGATTACTCCATCATTTCACAAGTATGGATTCAAGCCAAAGCAGTGTTAATTACCGTTGTTTGGTCGGGTGTGGTTTCTGTGATTGCATTTAAAGTAGTCGATTTAACCATTGGTCTCAGAGTCACTGAAGAGCAAGAACGTGAAGGTTTAGATATCTCTTCACACGGTGAAAGTGCTTACGGTAGATAAAACATAGATTTCAAGATCTAAACAAAAACCCCGCTAGTGAGTATTCATTGGCGGGGTTTTTTATGAATAAAAAAATCACTTTTTATAGTCTGCTTCGGTATTGTCGAGAATTTCTTTTAAATCGGCAAAATGCTTAATGCCATACTCTGGATAAGAGTCGAGTTGAGAAGCCGTTTTTTCTGCAATTTCATCTGATAAAACGCGCAATTTTTGACCCGTCTGCAATGCCAAAATATAGTTTTTTGCAGCTCTTTCAAAATAATATAAATTATTAAAAGTGTCGGCAATGGTGGAGCCTACTGCTAAAACGCCATGATTGCCCATTACCATGATTTTAATTTTTGGATCTTGTAAAAGGCTGGCGCAGCGGAGGCCCTCTTCTTCAAAAGCCAATCCACCATAATGCCCATCCACCACATGTCGGTTAAAAAACATGGCCGCATTTTGATCAATAGGTGGCAATACACTATTAGCCAAAGAGGCCAGTACGGTAGAATAAGTTGCATGCACATGAAGCACACATTTAGCGTGAGGGCATAATCGATGAATCGAGCCATGTAAACCCCATGCAGTAGGATCGGGGGCATTAGGCTGCTTCATGGTGTTAGGATCATTAGCATCTAACAATAACAAATCGCTCGCTTTAATAAGGCTAAAGTGTCTTTGGTTAGGATTAATTAAAAACTGTTGGCCATCATCGCTAACCGCCATAGAGAAATGATTGGCTACCGCTTCATGAAGATTAAGTCTTACCGCCCAGCGAAAAGCTGCTGCTAAATCAATACGCTCTTGAATATGGGAAGAAGGATTTAAATGATTCATATACGGAGATCTCTTTTAAAAACAAAGAACAAAAATGAAATTACAATCGTTAGAAAGAGTCTTAAGGACTTTTTTCAATACCTTGTTCATCATAAGTTTGAAATGTGAGTGAAGTCAATGAGTGCAACCGAAAACTCCAATAACCCTAACGAAGTTATACCGCCAGCCACTTCATCTCTACCTTATGCGGGTTTACGGGTGGTTGAGTTTACCCACATGGTCATGGGGCCTACTTGCGGTATGGTTTTGGCTGATTTGGGAGCAGAGGTCATTAAGGTAGAACCAATAGGACACGGTAGAAAAGGTGATGCAACTAGAGAACTTTTAGGCTCAGGTGCTGGGTTTTATGCCTTGTTTAATCGCAATAAAAAGAGTGTCGCCCTTGATTTATTAACAGAAGAAGGAAAAGAGGCTGCACTGCGATTAGTGGCAAGCGCTGATGTAGTGAGTGAAAACTTTAAAGCGGGCACAATGAAAAAATTAGGCTTTGATTATGAACGCCTTAAAAAATTAAACCCGCGATTAATTTATGTGAGTCACAAAGGGTTTTTGCCTGGCCCCTATGAACACCGAACCGCTTTAGATGAAGTCGTACAGATGATGGGTGGCCTAGCCTATATGACAGGACGACCAGGCGATCCCTTAAGAGCGGGTACTAGCGTGAACGATATTATGGGTGGCATGTTTGGAGCGATTGGGGTAATGGCAGCGCTTGCGCAAAGAGAAAAAACAGGTGTAGGACAAGAAATTCAAAGTGCCTTATTTGAAAACAACATCTTTTTAGTGGCTCAACATATGATGCAATATGCAGTCACTGGAAAAGCCGCTGATCCAATGCCCGCACGTATTTCGCCATGGGGTATTTATGATGTGTTTGAAGTGAAAAACAATGAACAAATTTTTTTGGCGGTCACAGGCGATGGAGCATGGGAAAAATTTTGTACGGCTCTTCAATTAAGTGACTTATTTGAAGATAAAAGATTATTAAGCAATAACGATAGAGTAAGAGCTAGAGAATGGTTGTTACCTTTGCTCAAACAAAGATTGATGCATCTGACTGCAAAACAGCTAAGTGAAATTTTTGAGGCCAACGGTTTACCTTATGCCCCAATTACCAAACCACAAGACCTTTTAGACGATCCTCATTTGAATGTAACTGGTACATTAGCCGATATAGAACTACCCGATGGACGTGCAGCCAAAACTGTGTTGCTGCCCATTACCATGAATGGACAGCGCCTTAGTTTATTAAGAAATGCTCCCGCATTAGGTCAGCACAATAAAGAGTTACTAAAATCACTAGGTTATAGCGATACAGAAATAGAAAAATTATCGAATCCAGAATAAAAATTGATAGATTATTTAGCTAGCGCTTGCTGAGATGGTTTGGTTCTCTAAGAACTGATCTACAAAAGATTGGGCTAAAAAATCTAATGCTTGTGGGTCAAGTGCATTATCACTAGCTAGAGAGTTGGAATGGGCAACAAAATTAGTCAAAAAAGTATTATCTGAAGGTAATAAGATAGATTGACTAGGGCTAGTTGTGACCACACATTTTAAATAAAAATCAGACTGCTCAAAGGCTTGAGTGAATTCGGGCCAATGGGCCGCAGGGAGTGGCATAGCAAGAGGAATTTTTCTGGTATGGCCAGTAATAGAGCGTGCAATACTTTTGACCATCATTAATTTTTTAGTAAAAAATAAATTAGAAAAATAAAATATTTTTTGCGCCTGTATAACCGGCATACCAGGCCTTACTAAGAGTAACTTTTTGTCAGACATAGCTAATAATTCTTGTGGCAACATCACCGCACGTTTTTGCTCAGAGACCGAAAGTGATTGTGAATATTGCCCTGCATTTAATAAGCCAATATTTGCATGCTGCACCGATTGCACAGTAACAGTATGATCGCCAATAATTTTTGACAAATGCTCTGCCTCTTCTAATTGCTTAGGTGTAAAACAAATTAACAAACCCATATTAGAAATAATATTTTGTGCATCGTCTTTGCCATACGTGGCAACTAATTGCGCCTTGTCTTGAATCGCAATAAGTAGTCGTAAATTGTAGCCCGCAATAAAGCCAACCGCTCTAGCAATAATTTCAATTTTACCAATCGCAGTAAACTCATCTAATAACAATAAACACTGATGCTGAAGTAATGGGTTTTCTTCGGGGAGTTGTCTTACATTTTCATTAATCAGTTGCGAAAAGAATAAATTAAGTAAAAAGCCCGCTTGTAGCAATTCACCTGCTGGAATGTGCAAATAGATGGATATTTTTTGCTGGCGCAATTGGCATAAGTCAAAATCATTGGCAGATGTGGCTTTATCTACCAAGGGAATTAACCAAGGCGATAAAGGAGCCATAAATGAGGATTGAATATTTTTTAAAGTTTCATCTGAGTTTTGTAAAATATTATGAATGTTTTGAATACAAGCTGGGCTAAAAAAAGTGGTGGTGGAAGCTACTTTTTTTGCTAACACGAGATTTAAATAATCACGCAAGCCACTGCCTTTGCCACTAGCTTGACGCACAATTTCGCCTATGGTGGGACTGAGTTCGGGTGTTTCTAAAACTAGCATTCCTATAGCCACAAACATATTGCGACATGAATTTGAAAAAAAGGGATTTTGCGGGTCTTCTGGAAAAATGATAATTGCTAAAGCCATTAAGTCGCGCGACATAAAGTGGTGGTGACGTGAGACGTAAGTGAGCGGATTCCAGCGTGCACTGTTTTCAACAAATGGATTAAAATAATAAATTTGATGTCCTAGTTGTTCAGCTCGGTAGCGACTAGTGGTTTGAAAATTTTCGCCTTTTATATCTAGTACTACGACTGAATCGGTAAAGCTTAATAAAGTAGGAATTACCGTACTGACACCTTTACCTGATCTAGTAGGTGCAGATAATAAAACAAACTCATTGCCAGGAAAACGTAATAAACGTTTACCCCACTGTCCCACAATTAAACCTGCATCAGAAAAAAATCCATGTTGCTTGATTTCAGATTCAGTGGCAAATCGAGCTTGCCCATGAAGATTGGGATTAGCTTTGGGGGCAGTGATAAAAATTAAAAATAAAGGTAATAAACTAATAAATAATGCAATAACACCCGCAAGCACTACAATTTTAGAAGTTTTGCTGGGTGCATAACTATGTTGCCAAGCATAAAGATAGGTGTTGAGTTGAACAATTTGAGGGTCTTGATCAAAAAAGATTAAGCATAACATTCCAGCCAAATAATTACTGACCCACAAAGCTAAAAATAAACTCATCAATATCATGATGATTTTTGACTTTTTATTCCATTTGAAATTAGCGAGTGTCATAATGATCCTTGTTTGGTCAAAAAACTACTGAAAAAAATGTTGAGCCGCTTTTAATTGACCAATAGGGTCATAATAAATTTCACTAATCAACCGTTTACCATTACTGTCGCGTTGAAATTGCACAAAAATATCAATTGCTGCTTTTAAACGTCTGTGGGTTTCGAGAGGTGTTTCTGGTGAAGCTCCCGCTCGGTTACGAAGCATAGCTGCCATACGCTCAAAGCCAAGTGCAGGCGTAACCGAATGCATGCTGGTAATAGAACCAGGATGACCTGAAGCTGCTATTTGAATAAACTCCTCACATTCATCACCTGTTAGTTCGGCTAATAAAATTCGGTCAGGGCGCATTCTGAGACAGGAGCTTAATAATTCTTTCGGGCTGATATTGGCAACCCCTTGTCCGCCTTGGCTATAAAGTAGGTGCACTCTATTTTCTTGTGTTAAAAATAACTCACGTACATTTTCAATGGTAATGAGTCGCTCATGAGCGGGAATTTCTGCGACTAAAGTTTTCATAAAAGTGGTTTTGCCACTACCTGTTTTTCCTCCCACCACAATATTTTGGTGATTTAAAACAGCTAACTTAAAAAACTCAGTGTACTGATGAGTTTCTTTTAATTGAAGTAAACGGGTTTGAATTGCATTCAATTGATTTTGACTTTGAGTAATAGAGTCAAAAAAACCTTCGGCATGATATTGATCTAGGCTTCGAGTTAAACGAGAAGGTTTTCTAATAGTAATCGAGTGCCCCATAGAAACAGCAGGAGGCACTAAAAACTGCATTCGAGAACCGTCAGGTAAAGAAGCGCTTAATAAAGGTTTACGAGCTGAAATTTCTTGTTTAGATGCAGTCGCCACTGCAATTGATAGACTATTTAAATGGCTAAGAGTTAACTCGGGAAGATTTATTTTTTCCCAGCCACTGGCCTGTTCTATAAAAACGAAACCCGCACTATTGACACAAATTTCAGTAATATGTGGATTACTTAAAAAAGCTTGTAGAGGTAATAAAAAATGATTCACCGATGCGTCGTAAGCGATGGGATCGGCTGTTAGTATTTCTGCACCTGATGATGCTTTTGAAAATAGAATAGAAGAGTTCATAAGGCTGCCTATTGAAACAAAAAGCAATAAAAGCTAGGGCGTTAACTCATATACAGAGTCAAACCACAAGTCATTGGCAACAAATATATATACTAAATCACCTCTATTTTTGTAGAGTGTAGGTGCGGCATTAATAGAGGTGCTCAACACTTGTTCGGCAATTTGACCGGTTTGTTTATTCGTTTGATTACTATTAAAAATTGGCGGATTAGGTGTATTATTTTGACTCGTACTGTTGCCAGATAAACCACCAGAACCAGTGCTTGATTGTTTTGTGACAGTGGTACTTATACCGGTTTTTGGGTCGGTAAAGGTAGTACTGGTTTGTTCTGAACTACTCTGATTAGCATTGAGGTTTTGTTGTTCTTTGATGTAATTATGATAGGCCAAACTAGAGCTGGCATATTGCACCGTATCTTGTAACAGAGATAATAAAACTGCCCCACCTATTCGCTCGAACCAGTGTTTATCGATAGTACCACTAAGCCCCATTGCTCCTAGTCCATCAGTGGCGGGTGAGTTAATATCGATTACCACTCCCTTGGGTGATTTAATTCGATCCCACACAACCGCTAAGCGAGAGTCGCCATTGCGTAAATTCGATCCGTAATTACCAGTTGCTTTAGAACCCCGCTCTAACAAAATGACCTTGCCATCATCTGAATAAACATGATGAGTCACTACACAAGAAGTCATGCCAAATACATTGGAAATTAATTGAGTTTCAAGAACACAAGGGATAAAAGAACCTTTGGTTAAAACAAAACTTCTACGACCTAATTGGGATGCAGAAATTTGTGCTGTTGCCGTTAATGTGGTGTTAGATCTTTGCCTTGCGGCTTGGGCTTGCTGTTCTATGGTGAGGTGCTTGGTGGTGTTGCTAACTTGGGCTGTGCTGTCAGTTAAGCCATTGCCAATATTAAAAGCAGGAGTTTGAGGAGAGTTAAGTAATAAAGGGTTAGTGGCTACTAAAGCAGACTGATGGTTTGCACTAATAGGGATTGTTGGATAAGTATTGCCTAGGTTGCTACCGTTGGCCTGAGATAACATCATGGATGCATGGCTAGTTGGAGCTGCTCCTGCCTTGAGAGCTTGCGGTCCTGCTGAAAAATGAAAATTAGCTAAGGTATCAGTACTAGCTGAAGTATTGCTCGGGATGAGATCGTTGGGTAAAGTAATTGGGATTGAATTGGGGTTTGCAATTGCGATCGGTATTGTAGCTGTTAACGGCTTAGCAGTAGAGGCGACAGTACTGGGTTCTATACCAGGATCAAAAATTTTTGCTTTTCTTTGGGTAATTAAATCCTCGGTTGAGGTTCGATTAATGCTATTGTTTTTTTGATTGAATTGATCTGAAAAATAATGTTTTAAATAAAATCCAGCTGCAATTAAAAAAATTATGATCACCATAATAAAAATTAATTTAATTTTTATATCGCGATTAAATGGTGTTGATATTACATCACCTTGAAAATGTGGGTTGTCGTCTGTTTGAAAATATTGAGTATTTGAGGCGCCGACTGAAGTCTGATTGACTTCATTGGGATTGGAGTTTTTCATTTTAAACTCCGCTTAGCAAATTCAGCATCAGTGTTTACTGATGTAATACCTTCTGCTTCATAAGCCTCGTTATAGACGGCCACGACTGAATTTCCAAGTCTTAGAGTCCAACTTTTTCCAGTACCGTGCGCAACTAAAAAATCATCTTCGAAATGGTAGTTAATGAGAGTTTCTTGATCACTTAAGTTGGCTTTCCTGTAAACAGCAGGAATAGCTAATTGATTGGGAAATTGAAAATAAGTAAAACGTCCATTATCAAAAACTTGCCTAGGTCGTATGTCTTCATTGAGTACCGTAATTTCAAGGCTGTAATTGGAGTTTTTATAATACTCTTGATGAATTTTTTCACGGGCCGTTTTGAGTTGATGCTCAATGATTTTAATTTTTGCTTCAGCTTGAGTGATTAATTGATGTGTCTGTTTGATTTGCTTTTCTTGAAGTGCCTGATCAATGGTGGGACTTGGTGTATTTCGTTGTAATATTAATCTTGATATGGCTTTTGTTGGAATACTTGTATTTTTAAGATTGACAATAGGATGGAGATCAAAAATATATTGCTGTAAATGACTACTTAAAATTAAACTAGTAGCACTGGCATTTTTGAGTGGCTTAATAAAAAACAAAGAGTCACGTTTGACTATTTCCCATTCTTGTGACCAATCACTTAAACCGCCCACCGCTATATCTTGTATTTTTTCTCCTTGAGGAAGTTCAATAACGGTGGGTAGGCCTTTTATTAAAGTAAGATCAATAATAGACTGATGATTGATTTCAATGGTTTGAATTCGATTATTAATATTTGCGTGCTGTTCAAGTTTGATGGCCTGTAGTGCGCGGTCATTATTTTTTAAATCTAAGTGCTTTGACGACGACCATGATTTATCCTTTGCAAATACAGGCTGATTCAGCGCAAAGCCTAAAATAAGAATGATTAAAAAATAATCTAAGCGAGATGGTTTCATTTCTTGCCTCATTTAGTGGTGCTTGCTTGTATTTGCACAGGGCTTGTACCTGCCACTTCTAAAACAGATTGATAGGAGTCCACTGTAAAACCAAAGGGGTTTTCAATTAAATCGCGCTCGCTAGCCTTTAAGTTAGGCGCATAATGAAACCGAATAGTGGCAACCCTGCGTTCAATTTTTTGAGTTGTATTATCAAGATTACGTAGATCACGCTCTTTTAATTCATAACGAATAGTGGCAATTGAGTTGGTATTAATAGTGCTACTTAAGACGGTTGGAATAATTTCTATATCTGCGCCATATTGTTTTTCAAGACTATTAGCACCCTCAAATAAATTAGAATAATTTTTCCATGGTGTATTGGCAGCAAGCAATCGAACCATGTCGTAGTCGGCTTGTAATATTTTGTAGCTATAGCGCTCTCTAGCCACTAAAAACCTTTTGGTCCAATATTTATCGTTGAGCTCGTTAGGACTTAGAGCGTAAGCACTGAGTTGCCCTGATAGGCCCGTTTCACCAGTGAGTTTGTCAACCGTTACTACTTTTATTTCGGTCGTTTTTAAAGGCAAAACAATCACACTGGTGGTAATTGCTAAAAGTGCAATAGTTAAACTGGCGATCGCAATTTTCCATGCTAATTGTGCAGAGTGTCTTTGTGCTTGCACAATACTCATCTCCCAACTAATGCCAGAAAGGGATGATTCATGGGCTTGTGTACTGATGTTTTTTTTTCCAAAGAGCATATTCATCCTTGTTGAAATAATATTAAGCTAGTAGAAATAATGAGATAGCAAAAGTGGCGTAATTCGATTTTAGGGATGAGGGTTTTGTCTGTTTTTTCGATCTTGAATCGTCTCTTGTTTAGCTCTTCCAGAGTTGAAGGGTTTGGCTGAGCTCTTGTTGGAGCCAATTGGTTGAGCTTGAGCTAATAAATTATTTTTTAAGTCGCGAAGTCCGTTCAGTGCTCGATCGGCCCCCATGCTGATTTGATGAGCAGGACTACCGGCTTTGGGACTGCCACTGATAAAGCGACCTGAGCTGTCTCTAGCCGTAGAGCCGTTACCCAATTTGCCGCCAAATAAATTAGAACCTCTGTTGCCGAATAAACCTGCCGCCCTAGACTGCAACATACTACTTGTATCTGAAGTGTGTGGGCCTTGAATCATTCCACCTACTAATTTGCCTGCCAAGGCAGGTATTCGCATGCATAAATAAATTAACATGCCATTGGTCACTAAGGCGGTGAGTGGAGCAACAAAAAAATCAAGACCAGAGGCGTTTTCAGCACCAATACTATTGATTGCATTTGCAAAATTAGGGCCAAATTGTTCTAGTTGAGAAATGGCTATTCCGACTGGCAGAGCCGCTATGCCAGCGGTAAAAACATATGAAATAAAAGTAGAAAGCCAAGAGTAAAATAAACGATTGGTGGTTTTAAAAGAAGCACAAATAATAAAAAATGGAGCCAGCATAAGGCACATTAATAATGCCACTCTAAAATATAAAATCATCAGGCCAATCGAGCTGGCAAAAGCCAACACCGTGATGGATTGGATATAGGCACTTAATAAAGTGATTAAGCCCATAGTACGGTCACCACTGCCACTGTTGTTGTCGTAATTGAGGCTGTGCTGAGCGACAGTGCTGAGGCTTTCATAAAATGGTTGGCAGGCTTTATCGATTTGTTCGAATAGGTAAAGTTCCTTGCCCCATTGATATACACTGGGTGTTGAGCTATTGCTTGCAAATAATTGTGCAAAAAATGATTGAAACTCAATAACGATAGATTCACCGACTGCATAGTGGTAGCCTAAATAGCTGGCAAAACCGACACAAAAGACCACTTTTGCGCTAGCTCCAAAAACCGTTACCAGAGGATGCTGATTATTTTGTCCTTTCATGGCGAGCGCACCTTGGTAAAAAATATAAATACTTAATCCCAAAATGATTAATATTTGCATATCTTGTGCAATTTGTTGACCTCGACTTAAAAAACTATTAAACGGCACAAGAGCTACCGCTGCTGCATCTGCAAATAGGGTGTATTGAATTGCCATGATGATTCCTAAGGGCGTTTCATTTGAAACGGGTTTGCTTTACCCACAGCAAAATGATCAAAACTTTGTTGTCGGAGTTGATACTCATCCCAAATAGTTTTAGCGATTGAGGCTTTTTGTAATTCTTGTTGAAACAGCATTTCATTGAGTAAAGAAGCGTTGAGGGCACTTGCTCTAGCGCTTAAATCGGCAGAGGTTTTTGCATCGACTGTTTTACTAGCGGCCTCCATCATTTGACTGATTTCTTGTTTTCTTTTTTGTAATCGTTCTGCGGTTCTGAGTGCGACTGCATGATTCATTTTTGCGTTTTTTATTCCTACTTCACTAATGCCAGAGTTTTCTAGTTTTTGAACTGCAGCCAAAGCGGCTGGGTCAATTAGGTTTTCAATGTCTTTAATGCCTAACAAATCTTTTAAATCTCGGGTTTTTGTAATGGCCTCTATTTGTAAAAGTTGATTGTTAATTTGATCTTGAAGTTGAGTCAGCATTTGTGCTTGTTGTTGAATGGTTCTAAGGGCTTGTAAGTAGCTAGCAATATCAAAGGTCGGAATTCCAACTCCTTGAGCGTTAATGTTGATATGAGATAAAATGAGTGATAACAACGCTAAATTTTTAATACATTGTTGATAGGATTTCATTTTTCACCTCTTAAGAATGGGGCTAACCAATGTTTGGGCTCATTGCCATAACGTTGCCTAAGTTGACTGACAATTTGTAGGTTGTCAGTGCTACCCGATAAGACTTTAATGTCTTGTGCTTGTGCAGATAAATCGAGGCTTGCAACCGTGGTGATATTGCCTTGTTTGATTAAAAATAAACGGGAGCCTTCGGGTAAACTTTTAAGCACTTCAAATTCGGCTTCGCTTAGTTTGAAACCTTTGACATAGTCTTGATAGTCAGCGCTAGGATTGGGTAAAAAAATAAAGGTAGCTGTTTGTTCAATGAGAGCTCTTGCTATAGGACTTTGTAAGGCGTCCGAAGGACTTTGTGTCATGTAGACGCCTAGGCCGTTTTGTTTACGAATAGTTTTTTGTTTATCTTTTACAAATTTTTCAAATACCGGATTAGCTAAGGCACGCCAGTATTCGTCCATAAAAAAGATAAATGGTTGACCTGTAATCATTTGTTCAACTCGGAACATTAAATACATCATGACCGCAGGGCAGACGTTTTCATCATCTAATAATTCGGTGTAGTCAAGACCAATTAAGCAGCTGCTATTGGCATGGTGTAATACCGGGAATAAGTCTTGGTCGTTATCAAGAGCCCAGCCTAGTTGTCCTGTGCCATGACACCATTTGGCTAATCTGGCCGCAATTCCGTTTTCGTTGATTTGTGGTAAATTTTGCCTAATAGCTTCAAAGCCTCTAATGGCTTGTGGTAGTGCAGCAAGTGCCAAGACCGCATTGTGAATTTCTGCTTCTTCGCTGGGCAATAATGAATGACCTGGCGGTGTCACACAAAATCGAATTAAATCTTCCCAGAAATTTTGATTAAGAGGGGTGGGCTCTAACTTAAATGGTGCAAATCCAGATGCATGGCCTCTTTGAATGGTGAGGTACTGGCCACCTCTGGCACGGATGGCAATTTCAGCGCCACGGTCTTTATCAAAATATACAATTTTGGCTTGATATTTGGCTGCATTAGCTTCTAAAAATAAAGCTAAAACCGTTTTACCTCCACCGGATTGTCCAATAATTTGAGTGTTGGCTAGAGGTTTACTACCAAAGGAATCTTCATTGGTAGGACTTGGATGAAAATTAAAATAAAAGGGCTGTTTAGCGGGCGTTTTGAGAATGGTAACTGCCTCCCCCCACGGGTTACCTAATCGTTTGCCAGATGCAAAATTATGCAAAGAGGCAAGCCCAGTAAAATTTCGTGAACTTATTTTGGCGCACCGCGTACGATTTTTCCAATTGCCAGGTAATTGAGACCAAAAGGCGTGGTCAATAACGGCATCAATTGCGGCAGGTAAAAAGCCACTTTGTTGCAAAGCTTCAATTGCGCTAGCCCTTGCATCTTTTGCAATTTGTGGGCTAGCTCCTTTTAAGGCAATTACATAGTGATATTCACCTAAAGCAAAGTTACCACTCACAATATTATCTAATGCTTCATCTAAATCAATAATTTGCCTAAGCCCTTCATCTTGAGCCGCAATGAGTTGGTTGCGCTGGGTTTTTAATGCCGAAATGGCGTCTGGTTTCGATAGTGGTGTAAAGCTTTGTGTTTCAATGTATTCGCAATTGAGACCTAATAGTGTGTTGAGTATGCCAGGCTCGGTAAATTCTGCATAATCTTTGAGATCTAAGAAGCAACTAAAACTCGACCCAATAGCATCTCTAGACTCCATGATTTGGTCGCCAAATAAAAGTCTAGAAACGGCTAAATAATGAAACAGAGGAATATTTTTAACTGGAATTCTCCACCAGTGTCCGTTAACTAAATAAGCATAAAATTCGAGCTGTGTACTATAGCGCTGGCCGTTGAACTCATAGCAAGATAAAAGCTGTGGCCCATAGGCTTTTAAGCTGCTATTGATTTGTCTATCAATTTCTTGAAGCGTTTCTTGTGCCATACGAATTTCTGCGAGCAGGT
>JALQUL010000066.1 GCA_023260735.1 Limnohabitans sp.
CAAAAGCCTGTCTGATATTGATTAGTTCTATTGCGTCATCTTGTTTTCTGCTTTTATGTAAAGTAGGTTGACCATCAATTTTCGATTTTATGTCTTTGTACAAATCTAGAAGTGTACTTTCAGCCATAAGTGCCGTTAGCGTGAGCATATGCCATGTAATGAAAATAAAGCCTATAATCATGATCAGTGGATTGATGGCGAGTTGCGCACCATGCGAGTGACAGGTGAAAACATAGAGCGTGATGGTTCGTTAATCTTTTTTGGGGCATCTATCGATATAACTGATGAAATTAAGGCAGTTAAAGATGCCGAACGTCAACTTGCCTACCTAAATCTTTTAGCCGATGCCGGTAAGATCGGCTTGGTTACCTACTATCCTAAAACTGAAATGGTAAGGTTGAATAAAGAGTTCTCTCGCCGTATGGGGCGAGAGGTCGCTGATGATCTAATTCCAGTCTCTGAGTATCAAAAGCATCTCGATCCTACTTGGTTTGAGAAGCGCAAACAGCATACGGTTAGCACTCTATCGCTTTGTTGGCTGTCAACTGAAAAGCGTTTAGCTAATTTTTTAATACTGTTGCCCCGTAAATCGGTTCCGGCATAATCGCGGTCTAATAAATCATACAAAACGCCGTGTCTTAAGGCGCCTTGTGCAGACTGCAATGTATTAATTTGAAGCAGTTCAAAAATGGCTATTAAAACTGAAATGGCTCCACCAATGACGGCACGCCTATCGTCACGAAGGCCCTCTATTTTAAGTTTGCTCGCCGATTCACCTTTAATACATTTATCAATAATCCAAGTTAAGTCGACATATTGAATTTGACCAGTTGACCTGTTATTGGCGATCAATAATTCAGCTACTGCATTAATAGCGCCAGAAGAACCGTAGGCGGCTTGCCAATGGCTAGGGGCGTAAAGCACTTGAATTTCTTCAAGTACAGCTTTAGCCGCCAAAGTAGCTTGATCGAAAGCTTTTTGACTGAATTGACCGTTAGGAAAATAACGCGTTGACCATGACACGCTACCAATAGGATAGGATTCTAATACCTTAGGCTCAAAGCCTTGGCCTAAAATAAACTCGGTAGATCGGCCACCAATATCCACTACTAAGCGTTTCTCTTCGGTTTGGGCCAAATGATGCACTACGCCAGAATAAATAAGCCTCGCTTCTTCTTTGCCAGAAATCACATCTACCGGAAACCCCAAAATTTCTTGGGCTTTTTGTAAAAATTCCTCTTTATTTTTGGCTTCCCGCAAAGTTTGTGTGGCAACGGCTCGGATTTGATTAAGTGGAATACCTTTAAGTCGCTCTGCAAAACGAGCAAGACAATCCCAGCCTTTTTGCATACCCTGTTGGCTTAATAAACCCTCACTATTGAGCTCTCCTCCTTGACGCACTGTTTCTTTTAAATAATCAATGCGTTCGATTTGCCCGTGGTCAAGTCTGCCAATTTCTAATCTAAAGCTATTCGAGCCCAAATCGAGGGCGCCTAATACAGTTCCGTTTTGCATTATGAGTTGTCTTTTGAAATCTAATTAATTTTTTGTAAACAGTTTCCAGCATAGCATGAACTTAAGCTGAAAAACCTATCAATACGAGTGACTTGTATCAAGAAAGCACAAGTTATAAAAGATTCATTGAAGTGTCACAGTATTGACATCTTCATCATTAATACTCACTTCATTAGTTTCTCAATTACTTGTCTCTACTCATTTTAAGGAAGACTCATGAAATCAACACTTATTACTTCTATCGCTTTATTAGCATTAACTGCATGTGCAAGTAATGGCACTGGCAATAACAGTTTTCCTGAATTGGCCAATGCAAAGTTACAAGCTGGCAAATTTGTCGAGTTCACTTGTGATAGCGGTCGTTTTAGTGCTCGTTTAGCGCAAGATAATTCCAGCATTCGTGTAAGAACGATTCACGGTTCAGCCGAATTAGAGCGTCAGGCCGATGCGAAGTGGTCTGCCGATGGTTTTGTTTTAACCTTGGAAGGTGCTAACGGTACAGAATTAACACATAGTGACAAAGCAATTGGGAAAAATTGCAAGCCCCAAATATAAATAAATGAAAGTCACGCAATTATGACAGTAATGTCACACAATTGTCATAATTTATTCGTATAGTTAAATATATATTTCAATCAAAGGTATCTCATGAAAAAGACACTAGTTCAATTGTTAGCAGTTAGCGCTTATTCATTATTAATTGCTGGCACTTCAGTTTCTGCCCAAGCCCAAGTAGTTAAAATTGATGGCTCAAGCACAGTTTACCCAGTAACTGAAGGCGTAGCTGAAGAGTTTCAAATCGCTAACAAAGGTTTAAAAGTGACCGTTGGCGTTTCTGGTACAGGTGGTGGTTTTAAAAAGTTTTGCCGCAACGAAATTGACATTGCCAATGCATCACGCCCAATTACTACTTCAGAAATCGAAGCATGTCGCAAAATTGGTGTTGAATATTACGAATTGCCAGTGGCATTTGATGCCTTAACTGTTGTAATTAATCCAAAAAATGCTTGGTTAAAACAAGCTACAGTGGCTGAACTCAAAAAAATGTGGGAGCCAGCTGCACAAGGTAAAATTACCAAGTGGAATCAAGTGAACCCAGCTTGGCCAGATCAAACCATCAAGTTATTTGGTGCAGGCTCCGATTCAGGCACTTTTGATTACTTCACAGAAGCTATTGTAGGTAAATCAAAATCGAGCCGTGGTGACTTTACCGCCTCAGAAGATGATAACGTCTTGGTTCAAGGTGTAGCTGGCGATATCAACGCAATTGGCTATTTTGGCTATGCTTATTATGCTGAAAACACAGCACGTTTAAAAGCATTGCCAATCGTTGCTAAAGACGGTGCTCCTGCAGTAGGTCCAAGTCCAGAGTCAGTCATTGCTGGTACTTACCAACCTTTGTCACGCCCTATCTTTATTTATGTCAATGCTAAATCTTTAAGCAAACCAGAAGTGAAGAAATTTGTAGATTTTTACATGATGAAAGGCGCTCAAATGGCTAAAGAAGTCAAGTATGTTCCATTACCAGCATCCGTTTACACAGCTAATCTTAAGCATATTGCTAGCAAAAAATTAGGTACTATTTTTGGCGGTAAAAACGAAGTAGGTATTAGCATTGATGAGTTAGTGAAGCGCGAAGCCAAACTCTAATCAATTAAGTTGAAAGAGGGTTAAAGCTTTTATAAAAAGTTTTAACCTCTTTTTTTGTTATTAAAAGGGAGATGTAATGAGTCAAGCACCTGCCACGGTTCAGACGGCTGTTGCCAACGGTCGATTGACCGGCGAAGCTCGCCTTGCAGAACTGGCAAAAATTAAAGCAGCACGTAAACGCACTGATAAAATAGTAGAGGCTATTTTGTTTAGCGCTGCGGCTGTTTCCGTTTTTACGACACTTGCAATTGTGTATATTTTGGTTAAAGAGTCAGTGGTGTTTTTTTCCACGATTCCTTTTAAAGATTTTTTAACCGATAGTCAATGGACACCGTTATTTGACGATGCGCATTTTGGTATTTTTGTGTTGTTGGCAGGAACCGTGAGTAGTTCTTTGGTGGCGCTTTGTATTGCCATACCTCTGGGAACAATTATTGCGATTTATTTATCTGAGTTTGCCGGTCACAAATTACGTGAAACGCTTAAACCGGTTTTAGAGTTGTTGTCTGGTGTACCCACTATTATTTACGGCTTTTTTGCTTTACTAGTAGTCACACCCTTAATTCAAAAAATCTACCCAGAACTACCCACATTTAATATTTTGTCGGCTGGTATTGTGATGGGTATTATGATTATTCCTTACGTAGCTTCTTTATCAGAAGATGCGATGCGCGCTGTGCCAATGAGTTTGCGTGAAGGCTCTTATGCAATGGGCGCAACTCGTTTTCAAACTGCCATCAGAGTGGTGGTTCCTGCCGCTTTATCAGGCATTGCTTCTGCCTACATTTTAGGTATTTCTAGAGCAGTGGGCGAGACTATGATTTTAGCTGTTGCAGCTGGTATGCAACCTAATTTAACGCTTAATCCATTAGAGCCAGCAGCCACCATTACTTCGTTTATTGTGCAAGTAGCCCTTGGTGATTTACCACATGGCAGTATTGGTTATCAAACCATTTTTGCTGCCGGTTTAACCCTTATGTTGATTACCCTTACATTTAATTTATTAGGCCACTGGATGCGCCGTAAATTTAGGGAGACTTATTAATTATGAAAAAACTTCAACAGGTTGCTTCAAGCTCGACCCAGGCGAGTAATGAAGAAAAGAACAAAATGATTCGTGCCTTGGTACGATCACGTAAACGTTGGGATATAGTTTTTGCTGGTGTTGGTTTATTTGCAATTTCAGTTGCTATATTAACTTTGGTATTGTTATTTGCCGATATGGTAATAGAGGGTGCACCTCGAATTAACTTAGAGTTTTTTACTAACTTCCCTTCACGTCGTGCAGGAGCTGCTGGTATTTTATCCTCTTGGGTGGGTTCTTTTTTAGTCATGATAGTGACGGCTTTGTTTGCTATTCCCATTGGAATTGCTGGCGCTATTTATCTTGAAGAATATGCCAAGAAAAACTGGATGACCGATATTATTGAAATCAATATCAGTAATTTAGCAGGTGTTCCTTCTATTGTGTATGGGTTGTTGGCCTTGGGTTTATTTGTTTATACCTTTGGATTTGGACAAAGTATTTTGTCTGCCGGCCT
>JALQUL010000146.1 GCA_023260735.1 Limnohabitans sp.
GATCAATTTGTTGAGTTAACTCTTGGAACGTAGTGCTAGTCGTACGACCACAACCAGGGCAAGCGGTAACGGTAGGAGTAAAACTACGCAAGCCTAAAGACTGCAAAATTTCAGAACCCACCAAAACTTCTTGTGTTCTGGATTCGTTGGGGGCTGGTGTTAAAGAAACCCTAATTGTATCGCCAATTCCTTCTTGCAATAAAAGGGACAAAGCAGCAGTAGAGGCCACAATACCTTTAACCCCCATTCCCGCTTCTGTGAGACCTAAATGTAAGGGGTAATTGCCACGCTTAGCCAACTCACGATACACTGTTACCAAATCTTGTACACCGCTTACCTTGCATGACAAAACAATTTGATGAGCCGGCATTCCCATTGATTGAGCCAACTCTGCAGATTCGATTGCAGAGCGCACCAACGCCTCAACCATGACTTGTTTAGCCGTCCAAGGTTGTGAGCGCTTGCTATTTTCATCCATTAACTGGGCCATTAAATCTTGATCTAGGCTACCCCAATTAACCCCAATTCGGATTGCTTTATTCCATTGCAAGGCGGATTCAATTAATTGACCAAATTGAGCATCACGCTTATTGCCTTTGCCTACATTACCAGGATTAATACGATATTTAGATAATGCTTTTGCACACTCTGGGTAATCACGCACTAACAAATGGCCATTATAATGAAAATCTCCAATTAAAGGCGTATGAATGCCCATTCTATCGAGTTGTTCTCGGATGTAAGGTACTTGTGCCGCCGCTTTAGGTGTGTTGACAGTAATGCGCACCATTTCTGAACCAGCAAGTGCTAACTCTTTGACCTGAATAGCCGTCGCAATTGCATCTTCAGTATCGGTATTCGTCATGGACTGAACTCGCACTGGAGCTCCTCCACCAATAGTAATAATTTGATCTGCCCAGCTAACTTGTGCTTGTAATCGAGTATTGTTTGTCATGATGCTTTATAAATATCGAAAGGCTACGAATTGGTAAAGTAAAGTGGTTTTCAACTCAAGTCTTGCAAGCTTGGTATCTTGTAACTTGAGCTTTGAAGCTGATTTTAAACCCCGCAGTCGATGCTATGAGTGAAAAACCAAGAAAATAAGCAATTGAAGAACCTACCGTGAATGCTGTAATGAGATTTGCAGAGCTTTGCTCAAACACTTTAATTCAATTCGTAACCATTTGAGAGAGACAATAACTATTAACGAGGAAAAGAATCTCTGCATTCATCAACACTCATCAATTAAGTTTTCTTGAGTTTCACAACTCATCAATCCTAGTTGTGAATGGCCAAAATTATGGATATTAACCATTACATAAAATGAGCGCTCTCTGAGATGATGCAGAATCTCTTTTATATCAACTCCAATAGCTAAAAGCAGTTAATATAAATAAATTTTTACTTCAATTCAAATCTAGCCACATTACCCTTTGAATAAGGTGCTGTATTATAAATTTGGCCATTCACGATCACAGTGGTTGAAGTGGCATTTCCTACTTTTACTTTTACAGGCATTTTGGCTAACACGGTCACTTCATCGTCTTTGACACCATTTTTACCTAATAACTGTTTACCACCTGCCTCAGAAACTTCGAGGTAGCTGGTATCTGTTAATTTAAATACGATGAGTGCTTGACCTGCTTGAGCAACTACAGCTGAAGCGCTTGATGCTGGAGTGCTAGCGGTTGCGACTGTTGTTTTAGCCACTGGTGTTTCTACTTTGGTGACTGGCACCGCCGGTGCACTAGCAACAACTGTGGGTTTAATATCAGCAGGCTTGACTTGGACTGATGCTACGGCAGAGGCTACAATGGTTGCTGTGGTGGGTGCGCTAGTAGTGCTACTAGGTTTAGTAGTCGAAGCCACAGGACTTGCTGTCTCTGAGGGTAGACTTGCCACTACAGTTGGAGTAGTAACATTGGTAGGTTCAGTAGCAGTGGTTCTAGTGGCTTCAGAGGCACTCATGCTACTAGAAAGACTAGAAATGGAGCTGCTCGCTGAAGTCCAATTAATCACCACAATAATAGCAATACCAATTAAAATGAGGGCTGCTAATACACGAATGCCAACACCACCAAAAGTATCTGCTACATCAATTGAACTACCACTCATTGGGAGATTGAGACCTCTAGGCTGAGAAGCCTCTGATTTGGCTTGCGGTAATTTCGGCATAAGTGCCAAAATTTCGGTGGCATCTACTTTAATGGTTCTGCAAATACTGGTCACTAAACTACGAGCAAATGCCACGCCCGGTAATAAGTGAAGTTCATCGGCCTCTAATGCCCTAAGGGTTTTAACTGACACCTTTAGTTGTGCTGCCAATGACAATTCTGAAACATTAGCATTTTCTCGGGCTCGTTTTAATAAGACGCCAGCGGTAGTGCTGATTGCCACAGGCAATAATGCTGTTTTATCTTCACCTAACAAATCTTGATCGACAGAAATAGGTATTAAGGAAGCTGGAATCAAATCATCTTCATTGTGCGCATTACCCACTACTGGGCTGGTATTCACAAAAGTTTCAGGTTCAATTTCAGTACCAAATGACTTACTTATTGCCTTGGGTGCAACAAACGAGCCAGTGCTTTCTGCGTAGTCATTTGGTACTGAATTTTGAGAATTACTCAAATAAGCAGGCGCTGCTTCGGGTTCAGTATTTTCAGAAGGCAAATCTAAACTACTAGCGGCTAAGTCTTCATTTCGAACTTCGTTTGCCAGCTCATTTTGGTAGTCTTCATTTTGAGTTAATGCTGCCATAGAACCAGACAAAGAACTCACTGCATTTAGACCTGCTTTTGATAGTTCGGCAGGTAATAAACCTGTGTCATTCTGATCATTAAAGGTCTTTGATTGAAATGAGTTTTCGGTACTATCAAAGTTATTGCTCTTAGCTTGCGATGCGTCGTCTTGTATTAAAGCCGCATCGTGCTTGATATCATCATTTTTTTCACTCATCAAACACCCCTCGATTTAGTTTTTCCGCCTGCGGCGATTTAGGAAACTTTTGCTGTATTTGCACCTGTAAACGCCTTGCCGCTTCAATGCTACCAGTTCGTCTTTCGATGCGAGCGCCCAACCATAGTGACTGGGCATTAGCTAACTCTTGATTATTATTGAGACGAGTCACATAAAAACGTGCTCTGTCATACTGACCTTTGTCAAAAAATATTTGCGCTAAGTTATAGCCTGCCATCGGACTGCTAGGATCAAGCTCAAATGACTTTAATAAGCTCAACTCTGCGTCTTGAGCAAGTCCGGCACGTAACTGACAAACGCCAAGCGTGAGCCATGAAGTGGCTTTGTCACGGTAGGTAGGAATGGCCAAAGCCCTTTTAAAATACTGAATGGCTTCAGGGTACTTAGCATTGACACATTGCATCCAACCAATATTGTGTAATGCACTACCGTTATTGGAATTAAAAGACAAAGCCCGCTGGTAGTTGTCAAGTGCAGTACGGTTATCGCCAAGTCTAAAATAAATTAAACCTTTTAATATATAGGCATCAGGAAAAGTGGAGTCAATAACCAAAGCTTGGTTGACTTCTTCAAGGGCAATGTCGTTTTTACCCTGTTCATAATAAGCCGAAGCCAACTCTAACCTTAAACCCGCACGGTTACGTGCATCAGAAGAAGGTGCAGATGTATCTTGGTAGGCAGTCGATGAATCAGGATTGGTATTAGCACAACCGGCCAACACCATCACAAAACCAATCAAGACTAACTTCATGCTAAAACTAAATTGGGATAGGGCTTGGTTAACAACTTGAAGATAAATCATTGGGAGTATGCCTCTTCTGGTGGCAACTCGTGTGCATTTGAAGCGCCGGTTGAACTTGCAATTTGAATTGGAATAGTGGCCCGTTTGGCAAGCCGGCTTTGAATCTTGGTTCGATCTACTACCTCGCCAGCTAACTGACCGCAAGCGGCATCAATGTCATCGCCACGAGTTTTACGTACGGTTGTAATCACGCCAGCTTGATTTAACAATGCAGCAAAGCTGGCCACCCTTTCTTTAGAGGAACACAATAAACCAGAGGCAGGAAAGGGATTAAACGGAATCAAATTAATTTTGCAAGATAGACGGGTGGATGATTGCTTCACCAAAAGATCAATCAATTGGCGAGCATGATCATCAGTGTCGTTAACACCGTCTAGCATACAATACTCAATTGTGATGAAATCACGAGGAGCTGATTTCAAATACGAATTGCAAGAAGTCAATAGCTCTTGCAAGGGATATTTAATATTAATAGGCACTAAATGACTACGCAAATCATTATTGGGTGCGTGTAACGATACCGCCAAAGATACAGGGCAGTCTTGTGCCAACCGATCTATCATAGGTACAACACCAGATGTAGAAACAGTCACACGACGTCTTGAGAGGCCATAACCATGGTCATCTAACATGGTTTTCAGAGCGGGCACCAAGGCATTATAATTTTGTAATGGCTCACCCATCCCCATCATGACCACATTGGAAATAATTCGATCGGTACGGCCTAATTTTTGTTTAAGGTAGTGTTCGGCAAACCATAGCTGAGCAATGATTTCACCAGTGCTTAAATTACGACTAAAACCTTGATGTCCAGTGGAGCAAAAACGGCAAGCAACAGCACAGCCCGCTTGCGATGAAACACAAAGCGTAGCTCGGTCGGATTCGGGGATATAAACAGATTCAATGGCATTGCCATTACCCACATCAAATAGCCATTTAATAGTGCCATCGGTGGACTCATGCTGGCTAATCACTTTTAAACCAGTAATGGTGGCCACTGTGGGGAGTTTTTCTCTGAGTGATTTGGCTAAATCAGTCATTTGAGAGAATTCGCTGGCACCACGTTGGTGTATCCAGCGAAATAATTGGGTAGCTCTAAAGCCTTTTTCACCCAACGACTTACAGAAGTCAGTCAGGCCGGCCAGATCAAAATCAAGCAGATTAACTAACATCTGTAAACCTATCTACCGCTTAGCGGCTAAATACCTGCATGCCAGGGAAGAAGAACGCGATTTCGACTGCAGCTGTTTCGGCCGCGTCAGAACCATGAACTGCGTTAGCGTCGATGCTATCAGCAAAATCAGCACGGATAGTACCAGGAGCAGCTTTCTTAGGATCAGTAGCACCCATTAAATCACGGTTTTTCAAGATTGCGCCTTCGCCTTCGAGGGCTTGGATCATGACCGGACCAGAAATCATGAATGATACTAAATCCTTGAAGAATGGACGCTCTTTGTGAACAGCGTAGAATGCTTCAGCTTCACCTTGTGATAAATGAGCCATTTTAGCCGCGATAACTTTTAAGCCAGCGCCTTCAAAACGAGAATAGATTTGACCGATTACATTTTTTGCAACTGCGTCTGGTTTGATAATGGATAGTGTGCGTTCGATTGCCATAAAAATTCCTGAAATAAACAATAAAAATAAGCCTATGAGCCAATTAAAAATAGCCTCATGCCAATAGAAAGAAGGTAGTACCCCTTGAACTGCATTACTTAGACTTAAGTCAACACATTAAAAGTTGATTTTTAAAAAATCAAATCAAAAGTGGCACTCAAAAAATAAGCTGATATTTGAGTGTCAACTCACCAAATTATTAGCTGTTTACTTATTGGGTTGTGTATTACCGCTTCCTAAAGCTAGGTTCGTATTTTAACCTGTTATATGGAAATAAAACCAAACCCATGCAACTAAGCGTTATTTGAATTGGTAAAACGACACAAAAATAAGAGTAGTGGTTATAAGATGAATGAAAGTAGCTTCGATTCAAGCATTATTAAAATACAGCACAACACCAAAATTTAAAAATTCGAGTTTTAAAATGAAGAAACTTGTATAACTCGAAAAAAACTGAACAAAAAATCGGGCTTCAAGAAAAAACTTGAAGCAAATACAGCTAAAGCATTTGTATTTTACCTGTAATGAAGCGATATCAAGCCACAGTTTTGTATGGCTTGATTTTCAAAGCAACAATTAGCCAATTGATAGGCTAGTCACTCATTACGCAATTAAGACAACTTGAATCCAATTGAAAGTAATTTAGCTCAAGATAAACAAAATTAACGCTTTTTAAAGCCTCTTTTTTTACTGAGTTTTTTATCAGCAAAACTAGCTGCGCCAATATAATCAGTGGTGACTTTCATAGGATCGGGCTGCGGGTTACCACCCCTTTTACCAGACGGTCTTGGCGCTAAGTTGGCTCGGCTTGCTTTTACCACCGGTCTTGAAGGTCTTGGACCACCAAAAGCGTCACGAGGAGCATTACGTCTTACGGGTTCTTCTCTGCTTGGCATGTCTGAATATTCGCCTAATTCGATGGCTTGATCATCTAATAAAGCTTCTTTGGCGTTTTTATGCACTACTTTTTGTAAAGCAATCAAATCGGACTGCCCTAATTCAACAAATTCACCACGACGTAAGCCTTTAGGCAAGGCAACCGCTCCATATCGAATGCGAATCAAGCGACTCACGGCATGACCCACAGCCTCAAACATTCGCCTCACTTCGCGATTACGTCCTTCAGAAATCGTGACTCGGTACCAATGATTTGCACCTTCACCACCACCGTTTTCAATGCTTTGAAATTGTGCAGGACCATCTTCCAGCATAACACCGGTAAGCAGTTTATCTTTTTCTTCGTTCGACAAATAACCCAACACACGAGCAGCATACTCACGTTCTAGTCCAAAACGCGGATGCATTAATTGGTTGGCTAACTCGCCTGAGCTTGAGAATAATAACAAGCCTTCTGTGTTTAAATCTAGGCGACCTACTGACTGCCATTTGCCATGATGCAATCTTGGTAAACGACGGAAAACGGTAGGTCTATTTTGTGGATCGTCATGAGTAACCACTTCACCCGCTGGTTTGTGATAGGCTAAAACTCTTGGTGGAGGAGGTGAAATACGTACCGTAATTGGGCGACCATTGACTTTGATTTTGTCACCAAACTGTATGCGTTGACCCACATGAGCTAATTCGTCATTGACAGAAATTTTACCCTCTTGAATGAGTTTTTCCATCTCAAGGCGTGAACCAATACCTGCTTGGGCTAAAACTTTATGGAGCTTGGGTTGCTCGGCTTGGGGAGCTAATACTCGCTTTTCAATAATCGGCTCGGCTGACTCTTGGCTTTGTACATCAAACTGGCCCGAAATCACATCAGCAAAATCGGTGGCCACTTGCGCTTGATCTAGATCTTGTTCAGCTGTTACCACATCTGAAGCTAACACTCCACCTTTTATTCTGGGTCTTAGACTTTTAAGGGCTTTAGGAATTTTATCGCCACGAGCTTGGGCTTTGGCAATTTTGGCGTTTTTACGACTTTCATTACTGACCCTAGGACTAAAGCTAGGATTGGCCTCGTCGTTGAGCAAATTTTTATTGTTAGTTGTCATGATTGACTTTCTTGTTGATCGTTTTGATCTATAGGATCGTTTTGAGAAGAAAAGTTCTCGTCTGTTTTAGCTAGTGTGCCAGATGAAGATGAGACTTTTGAGAGATTGAGCGAGTCTTGAGCACTTGAATTTTCGAGGCTTGCTAAATGGCTATGGGACAATTGAGCATCGTTATTTTCAGATGAAGATGTATGAAGGCTACTATTTGCTGCTTGAGGCTTGGGGTCATGCATAGGCATTTCCACGACCGGCAACTGAATGGTTGATTCAATCTCGGGGTTGGGTGCTTGCAAATCTTCAGGAAAATTCAATTGATTGAGTAATTGGTCATCAAGAGCACCAAAAGTGGGTAGGCCATCAAGGGAAGCAATACCTAAATCATCTAAGAATTGCCTTGTAGTGGCATAAAGACCAGGACGCCCCACCGTGTCACGGTGACCTATCACCTCTACCCAACCTCTGTCTTCCAGTTGTTTAAGAATAGTGGAATTAATAGTTACGCCTCGAATGTCCTCCATATCGCCCCTTGTGACCGGCTGTTTGTAAGCAATAATAGCCAAAGTTTCCAGCACAGCACGAGTATATTTTGGAGGTTTTTCTGGGTGTAGTCGATCTAAATAAGGTCTCATTTGAGGCCTGCTTTGAAAGCGCCAACCAGAAGCCACTTGCACTAATTCAACGCCCTTGTTTTGCCACTCATATTGCAAATCTTGAAGCATTTTTTTGATAGTATCAACGCCTACTTCGTCCGCAAATAAAACACGCATATCTTTCATTTGCAAGGGTTGAACCGCACAAATTAAAGCAGTTTCGAGAACACTTTTGGCTTGAGAAACATTCATAACAATCAAAATTGACAAAATGAAAATGAGTCATAACTCTAGTAAGCCTATTATTATGACGACTTAGCTGAATTTTTTTCAGCTTTTCCGTAATGAAACCTAGGTGATTTTCAAATTTGCAACATATGCAAGATTTGCATAAAACAGTAAGATTTGACTTAGGTTTTAACGATCAGCAACACAACAGCCCTCACGGGAAGTTCAACTCAGCTCAATAGGCACTTATTACAAATGAATATGCACCTATTATGTGAGTGTGTCGACAAAAGGTCTTGTTATGTTTTATCTAAAAAATTAGGATCAAAAACAAAAGACTAGATTGCCACAGAATCAAAAGGACGCTGCTCAAGCTCATTATTATAACTGAGTCCGTACCATGCTAGTGCCATTTCAAAATCTTCTGGCAATGGACACATAAAAGATAAGGCTTTTCCAGTAATGGGATGCTCAAAAGATAATCGGGTTGCATGTAGTGCTTGCCTTGTGATTGGGCCCTCTGCGGTACGCCCGTAAACACCATCTCCTACAATAGAATGCCCAATAGACGACAAATGCACCCTAATTTGATGGGTTCTACCGGTATGCAACACACAATGAACCAAACAAGCTTCTTCAGCGCTAGCGACTACATAAAAAGTGGTTTTGGCTTCTTTACCACTATGACGAGTTAAATCGACGGCAGCCATACGTAAGCGGTGAATAGGATCGCGGCCGATAGCGGCATTAACTACCCTAGTAGGCTGCCCCAACCAGGGATGATGTCCCAAAGCTAAGTATTCTCGGTGTACATCTCTGGCGGCAATTTTTGTCACTAAATTATCCATTGCGGGGCGAGTTCTAGCTACTACCATTAAACCACTGGTATCTTTATCGAGTCGGTGCACAATACCAGCCCTAGGCAAGAGTACTAAATTGGGATCAAGATGTAACAATCCGTTTAATAAAGTACCACTCCAATTGCCAGGCGCCGGATGCACTACCAAACCTGCAGGTTTGTTTACTACCCAAATATCTTGATCTTGATAGATGACGTCAATAGGCATGGCTTCGGGCTTGAATGCTTGACTTTGCGGGGTCGCCCGCAGTTCAATCTCTAGCACATCGTGGGCATTAACTTTAGCAGCCGGCTTAATGACGGTTTTATCATTGACTTTAACTAGGCCTAAATCTATTTGCTGACGTAGATAATTTCTAGAAAAAGCTTGTAATAATTGTGTTAAAACAGCATCTAAGCGTTGTCCATGTTGTTCAACTAACACCGTCACAGTTTTAATTTCGGCCAAATCTTTGTCAGAGACCAAATCCAAGTCTTCAATTTCAATTAAGTTTTTACTTTCTTGATTTTGATGCAATAAAGCAG
>JALQUL010000194.1 GCA_023260735.1 Limnohabitans sp.
CAAATGTTTAAAATGGCCGCCGCCCATATGAGCCATTCGCCCCAGTGCTGAGTGTCAATCAAGCCAAATAAAGTACCGTTATAAAGCAAAAATGGAATCGCGACCATTTGAACCGTTGTTTTAATTTTACCTATGGCATGGACAGCTACACTGCCAGAAGCACCGATTTGCGCCATCCACTCACGTAAGGATGAGATAGCGATTTCTCGGCCCACAATAATAAGGGCAACAAATACATTCACCCTGTCTAAATGTACCAAAATCAACAAACTGGCACAGACTAAAAATTTATCGGCGACGGGATCTAGGAAAGCACCAAACGAAGATGTTTGATTGAGCTTGCGAGCTAAGAAACCATCTAACCAGTCGGTTAAGGCAAATAATACAAACAAAATAGTAGAAATTAAGTTTCGCTGGTGGTCTGGAATTTGCAAATAATACACACCAATGATGAGTGGTATAGCCACAATGCGAGACCAAGTAAGAATGGTGGGTAATGTAAAAAACATATTTTTTATATTGTCATGAAGCAAGCAAAATTGCATTATTGAGGCGGTGCCATTAAGAGGTTTCTTAATGAAAACAAATTCCAAGCAAAATAAAATTTTGATCAATTACCTATAGCTTAACGCAAAGCAGCATAAATTTTCTCTGCTAAATCGACTGAAATGCCCTCAACTTTGCTTAAATCGTCAATACTAGCAGAAGACACCCCTTTAATACCCCCAAAACGTTGCAATAAAGCAGCCCTACGTTTGGGTCCAATACCATCTATGTCCTCTAATCGACTTCCACCTGTTCGAGTTTTGGCTCTTTTTGCCCTCATTCCCGTAATTGCAAATCGATGTGCCTCATCACGAATTTGGGCGATTAACATTAAGGCAGCAGAGTTAGCGCCTAAATACACTTTATCTCGACCGTCTGCAAACACTAGCTCTTCTAGTCCCACTTTGCGTCCTTCGCCTTTTTCTACTCCTGCTAATAAACCTAAGTCCAATTCTAGACTTTCAAATACTTCTTTGGCCATAGAAATTTGCCCTTTACCGCCGTCCACTAAAACTAGATCGGGTAATTTGCCCTCACCTAACTTGACTGCTTCTGCTAATTTACTATAACGACGCATTAAAACTTGTTTCATAGCTGCGTAATCATCACCCGCCGTAATTCCCTCTATGGTATAGCGTCTATACTGAGAGCTTTGCATTTGATGGCCTTCATACACCACACAAGAAGCTTGTGTAGCTTCTCCAGCGGTGTGAGAAATATCAAAACATTCGACTCTAAAGTGGTCATTAGATTCAACGGCGATATCGAGGGCATCCACCAAGGCTTTGGTTCGGGCTTGTTGGGAGCCTTCTTCGCTTAATAATTTGGCCAATTGAATTTGGGCGTTTTGCAGGGCCATTTCAAGCCAAATTTTTTGTTGCTCACGGGGTTGGTGAACAAAATGAATTTTTCTACCCGCTTGCTCGCATAAAACAAAATGCAGTTCTTGAGCCACCGCAACCGAAGTAATTATTTTGTCTGGCAAGGGTACATCTTGATAATGCTGCGCCACAAAAGCTTGCAAAACCTGAGCTTCCAAGGTTTTTAAATCGTTTAACTTAATGACTTGTTCCTTGACATCAGCGACATCGGTTGACGTTTTATTGGCCTCTACTAAAGTAGCTAAAGTGACTGTGCTCGGACTAAGAACTTGTTCTGTAGTAGGGCTAGTTTCTTCTTGATGAGCAATTGCCATTAACAGGCCACCATCTACTTGCGTAGGGAAAAATGGCCTATCTCCTAAATGCCGGCCTCCCCTGACCATTGCTAAATTAACGCAGGCTCTACCACCTTGTAAAACCACTGCAATAATATCAACATCTCTGTCGGAAATAGTCTCTATTGATTGCTCATGCATAATTTTAGACAGGGCACTCATTTTATTGCGGATTTGAGCTGCTTGCTCAAACTCTAAGGCCTCGGCATGAGTCATCATTTGATCTTGCATATTGGCTAAGACCTGCGCTACATCGCCCTGTAAAAATGCCGCCGCATTTTGCACATCTTGCCAATAGCTTGCTTCATCAATTTTACCTACACACGGTCCCGAGCAACGCTTAATTTGATACAACAAACAGGGCCTAGACCGATTCACAAAAATAGTATCTTCACAGGTACGCAGTAAAAAGGCTTTTTGCAACAACACAATGGTTTCTTTAACCGCCCATGCACTAGGATAAGGGCCAAAAAACAAATCGTTTTTATTAACTGCACCCCTGTAATAGGCTAATCTAGAATAATCATTAGCGACAAATTTTGGCGTAGCAACATTAGAATCCACCGTTTTTGCAGTTTTATTTTCTTCAACTAAACTAAATGAGTGAATAGCAGAATTTGTATTTGAGTTAGCTAAGTGAATTATTTTGGACTTATTTTTTGCCTTGGCTTTAGCTGATTTTTTTTGTTGCAAAGCCACCGCTGAGCTAATTCTTAAATACGGATAACTTTTATCATCTCTAAATAAAATATTGTATTTTGGGCTAAGCGTTTTGATTAAGTTATTCTCTAATAATAAAGCCTCGGCTTCAGATCGTACCACTGTGGTTTCGAGTTTTACAATTTTAGTGACCATATGACCAATTCGACTACCACCGTGATCTTTTTGAAAGTAACTACTAACTCGTTTTTTTAAGTCATTGGCCTTTCCCACATACAGCAATACATTTTGCTCATCAAAATAACGATATACACCCGGCAAATTAGGCAGAGCGGCCACCTCTTGCAATACCCGTTCACGTGTAGCGTTGATTTGCCCAAGGTTTTTTTGACTAGTCAATGGGGCTTGGTCTTGATCTTTGAGTGGCTTTTTGGAGTCTAGCTCTTGTTCAATAGTGGGTTCTAATAGAAAAGGAGCTGACTTTGGCTGTGCTTCAAGAGCAGGTTGCTGGAAGTTATCTTGCTGATCTTTTACCTGATTGAACTTCGTGGATTTATTTTGGCGGGACTTGTCATTCATGGTCAATTTTATGGACAATTCAAAGATGAATAAGCGATCTTACTGGGATATTTTTTGTAAAGTCATCGATAACTACGGTGACATAGGAGTTTGTTGGCGATTATGCACCGACCTAGCCAGTCGTGGCTACTCTATTCGTTTGTGGGTAGATGATATAAGCGCGCTGAAGTGGATGGCTCCTGAGGGTTGTGAAGGGGTAGAGCTCATCGACTGGGGCCAGCCCGCTTCAAGCGAGTCAATACTGCAATTAATTAGCCAGCAAGCCATGCCTAGTGTGATTGTAGAGACCTTTGGTTGCGAGCCTGAGCCTCGTTATTTAGACTTATTACAAGCTAAATGCCAAGCTAATCAAGAGGTAAGTAGCCCTGTTTGGATTAATCTTGAGTATTTATCAGCAGAAAAATATGTTGAAAAATGTCATGGCTTAACTTCACCTACACAGCAATACCCCTTATTAAGTCAGAAAAAATATTTTTATTACCCCGGTTATACCGATTTAACGGGCGGATTACTACGTAACCCCCAAGAACTACAACAACTTAAAAACTTTAATCAACAGGTATGGCTGAACTCTCAAAACATCCCTACTCCTGCTCATCCAGAGCATATTTTTGTCTCTGTATTTTGTTATCAAAATGCCCCGCTTGATTCATTGCTAGATTATTTAACTGAAAGACCATATCCAAGCACCTTATTAGTGACTGAATGTGTGGGGGCTGTTACGCTACAAAACCTAGTAGAAAATCACTACTCAAAGTCTATGGGTTTACTCAACATTCAGTACCTGCCCCGAATGTCTCAAAAAGACTACAGTTGTTTATTGCATTGCTGTGATCTTAATGTGGTGCGCGGCGAAGACTCTGCGACCCAAGCTTTATGGGCTAAAGCACCCTTTATATGGCAACTGTATCCTCAAGAGGACGCTTATCAGTTAGAAAAGTTAAATGCTTTTTTAACTATTTTCAATATACCTACAACGATTGCCAAGTGGTTTTATGATTGGAATGGAGCGAGCCAAAAGCCACTTGAGCCCCCCAATTTATTAGAGTGGAGGCAGCATTTTAACAAAATGAGGTATGGCTTGCTGCTACAAAATGATTTAACCAGTCAACTTTTGCAGTTTATTGACACGACAAGCCAAGCAAAAGGCTTTAAAAAAGCTTGAAAAAAGGTTAAAATAGAGTGCTTTTGTCAAGCCAGAACATCGGGTCAAAGATTGTTAATTACTTGGGCTTTTTATGCTTTCAGAGCTTGACTATTTCGCCGCCCCGAGCGGTCTAAGTTATTTTGGATTCCTATGAAAATCGCACAAGAAATTCGTGCCGGCAACGTTATCATGCAAGGTAAAGACCCAATGGTCGTTTTAAAAACAGAATACAGCCGTGGTGGCCGTAACTCTGCAACCGTTCGCATGAAATTAAAAAGCTTGCTCAGCAACTTTGGTACAGAGACAGTTTTCAAAGCTGACGACAAATTAGATCAAGTTATTCTCGACAAAAAAGAATGCACTTATTCTTATTTTGCCGATCCAATGTATGTTTGTATGGACGAAGAATACAACCAATACGAAGTAGAAGCCGAAAACATGGGCGACTCTTTAAACTATCTTGAAGAGGGTATGTCAGTTGAAGTAGTATTTTACGAAGGTAAAGCTATTTCCGTTGAATTACCAACCAGCGTAGAGCGCGAAATCACCTGGACTGAGCCAGGCGTTAAAGGCGACACCTCTGGTAAAGTTTTAAAACCAGCAAAACTTTCTACTGGTTTTGAAATCTCTGTGCCAATTTTTGTAAATCAAGGCGATAAAGTTGAGATTGACACACGCACTGGTGAATACCGTCGTCGCGTTTAATTGGTAAAACCCTCTAATTGTTCAACTTTTACAAGTTCAACTTTAGTACTTTTCCATTTCAAACTAAACTAAAGGCTCCATTTTTGGGGCCTTTTTTTATGGGAGTTTTTATTCGTGCACACTACTGAAGACATCAAACAATCAAGAATAGCAGATGCCTGGGCAGAGTTACAAGAGCATGCCAATTCAGGTGCAAGCCTAGAGCCTCATGCCAACCGCCTGGCATTTGCTGACCCTGAATTTTTATTACGCCGAGAAACTCGTGGTATTAGGTTTCAACTCGAATTATTAAAACCCGATTTAGATCAACAAGCCATGGGCATTGAGCACACGATTGTGGTGTTTGGTGGGGCGCGTTTTAAAGATCATGAGAAGGCAAATTTGCAATTGGAGCAAGCCTTACAGTCGGGCAATGCACAAGCCATTCAAAAAGCCAAAGTACTGGTACGCAACGCAGACTTTTACGACAAAGCTAGAGTTTTTGCTCAGAACGTAGCGCGTTATAGCCAAGATAAATCTGCCGATCAAAAAATTTATATTGCCACAGGTGGTGGCCCTGGCATTATGGAAGCCGCTAACCGAGGCGCCCATGATTTAAATGCTTTATCGGTAGGTCTTAATATTGCTCTACCCCACGAGCAATCGGCTAACCCTTATGTATCGCCTGAATTGAGCTTTAAATTTCATTATTTTGCATTGCGCAAAATGCACTTCCTCATGCGCGCCAAAGCCTTGGTGGCTTTTCCTGGTGGGTTTGGCACTTTAGATGAATTGTTTGAAGTATTAACCCTAGTACAAACCAAAAAAGTGAACCCAGTGCCGATTGTTTTATTTGGCACTGAGTTTTGGAAAAGATTAATTGATTTTGATTTTTTAGTACAAGAAGGTGTAATTGCGGCTGAAGATATTCAGTTATTTCACTTTAGCGATGACCCCGTAGAAGCTTGGGAATATATTCGTCAATTTTATCAACTTTAAAATTGGCGAGAGTCATCGCTTGAAAGCAATGCAGCTGGCTCTGGTAAATCTAATACCTGAGCCGCTTGTGCGAGCGGTAAACTTTCTACATCACGTAATACTTTGTCCATCGCTCGGCTTCTCACTTGAGCTGAATCGAGGGTATTTAACACAGTCTGAGTTTGACTTTTTACCTTGGCTAAAACATCACCAAATTTGCTAAATTCGGTCTTAACCGCTCCCAACACTTGCCACACTTCACTAGAGCGTTTTTCAATCGCAAGGGTTCTAAAACCCATTTGCAAAGAACTCAACATCGCTAATAAAGTGGTGGGCCCAGCTAGGGTCACATGGTAGTCTCTTTGTAAACCTGTCATTAAACCTGGCCTTCTTAAGACCTCGGCATACAAACCCTCTGAGGGTAAAAACATAATCGCAAAGTCCGTGGTATAGGGTGGGTGAATATATTTTTCCTGCATTGATTTGGCTTCCAGTCGAATGCGTTGCTCTAGGCCCTTGCCAGCCTCTGTAACCGCTAGCAAATCGGCCTTCTCTTGAGCCTCGAGTAGGCGCTCATAATCTTCATTTGGAAACTTGGCATCAATCGGTAGCCACACTGTACTATCATAATCGGATTTACCAGGTAACTTAATGGCAAAATCCACTCGGTGCTGACTGCCTGGTTGGGTACTCACTTGGGCTTGAAATTGCTCTACCGTTAGGACTTGCTCAAGCAAAGAAGCGAGTTGGGCTTCACCAAAAATACCACGTGCTTTTACGTTGGTTAATAGATGTTTAAGGTCGCCTACCCCTTGCGCTAAGTTTTGCATTTCACCAAGACCTCGGTGCACTTGTTCTAGGCTATTGGCCACTTGTTGAAAACTTTCACCCAGACGCTGTTGCAAAGTATTTTGCAATTTTTCATCAACAGTTTGTCTAATTTGATCGAGCTTAATTTCATTGGCAGCTTGCAACTGTTGCAAATGTCGCTCGGTAATTTCAAGCATTTCTTGTAATCGCCTTGCGTTGGATTCTGTCACTTGATGCAATTGCAAGGACAAAGTTTCTGATAAAGAGCGTTGCAACAAGGCCAATTGTTGACTAAAGTTTTCTAGCTGACTATTTTGTGTGCGAATGGCCTCTAAACTTTGATGCACAATGGCTTGCTGAAAAGAATGCAAACTTTGCGACATTTCTTGTCTTGAAATACGACTGTTTTCTTGAACTTCACGCCTTATTTCTCGAGCAATTTCTTGTTGTACGTCTAATGTTTCGTCTATAAAAAGCAAATTAATTTGTTTAATGTGCCAGCTTAAAAAAAGCCCTAACACGGCCAACAAAAATCCCACCGCCACTATAAAAATAAAAATTGTCGAACTGTTTTCCATGCAATGCCCAAGTAAAAGATACTTTAAAAATTAAGCTTACACTATTTTTTTCAAGCAACGAAAAAAAACCAGCTCAATTTTACGACACTGGCAAAATTGAGCTGGTTTACAGCAATTGTAGGGATTTCTAATCGTTTTAACTTATTAAAAGTTTTAGCCTTGAGCGATTTTCTTTTGTCTACTTTTTAAAATTCTAGGCAAAATTAACACCAAAACCACCACTGATAAAATGGCTACGGATGCGGGTCTTTGTAAAAAGACAGTCCAATGCCCTTCACCAATAGAGATGGCGTTGCGTAATTGTGCCTCTGCGAGTGGGCCTAAAATAAGTCCAATAATGACAGGAGCAGCAGGAATGTCGAAGCGCCTCATGATTAAACCCAAAATACTAATAGCATAGAGTAAAACCAAATCAAATGCACTTTGACGCATACCATAAACACCCACTGTTGCAAATATTAAAATACCTGCATACAAATAGTTTTTAGGTACTTTTAACAGTTTTACCCAAATACCAATGAGTGGCAAATTAAGTACTAACAACATCACATTACCAATGTAAAGTGAAGCAATTAACGCCCAGACTAAAGCTGAAGATGAAGTAAAAAATTGTGGCCCTGGTTGCAGGCCGTAATTTTGAAAAGCTCCCAACATTACTGCTGCCGTATTAGAGGTAGGAATACCTAAAGTTAGCAGTGGAATTAAAGTGGCAGTAATAGCTGAATTGTTAGCTGCCTCTGGGCCAGCAACTCCTTCGATAGCGCCTGTCGTTCCAAACTCAGTGTTATCTTTGGCTATTTTGCGTTCGGTGGCATAACTTAAAAAGGTAGGAATCTCACTGCCACCAGCAGGTATAGTACCGAACGGGAAACCAATAAAAGTACCACGAATCCATGCCGGCCAAGAGCGTTTCCAATCAGACTTGGTCATATGCACTTTACTAATTGGGTTTTGAGTATCTATCACTCTACCCTCAAAAATAACCACGTGCAAAGCTTCAGATACCGCAAATAAACCCACTGCAACCAACACAATTTCAAGTCCGTCCATTAACTCAAGAACACCACCAGTGAACCGAGCTTGACCAGAAATTTGATCCATACCAATCGAACCTAAAGCTAGACCAATAAATAGTGCCAACATACCTCTTAAAGTACTTTTACCCAATACCGCACTTACTGTTACAAATGCCAATAGCATGAGACAAAAATACTCGGGTGGGCCTAAAGCTACTGCTTTATCGGCAATAAAAGGCGCAGCGATTGTGACTAAAACAGTGGCAATTGTCCCAGCTACAAACGAGCCAATAGCCGAGGTAGCAAGTGCAGCTCCCGCTCGGCCACTTTTGGCCATTTTATTACCCTCCATAGCAGTCACCATACTGCCCGCTTCACCTGGAGTATTTAATAAAATAGAAGTGGTAGAACCACCATACATAGCGCCGTAGTAAATACCAGAGAAAAAGATCAAGGAGGCGGTTGGTTCGACTTGTGCAGTAATAGGTAGCAGCATCGCTACAGCAGTAGCTGGGCCTATACCAGGTAATACACCAATAGCTGTACCAATAGCACAACCAATAAAACACCACATTAAATTAATGGGTGTAGCAGCAGTAGCAAAACCCTGCATTAAAAGATTGAATAAATCCATTAAATCCACCCTGTATCAGTGAGACCCGGTAAATTAATGGCCAACAATTTGGTAAACATTAAATAAACTGGCCAAGCAATCGCAATACCAATTAACAAATCAGTTATATTTTTTTTAACCGATAGAACTGCTTGTGATTGTCGTTGTTCTTGATTTAAAAATGAGCGTCTTAAGCCCTGTACGGCCAACATAAAACATATGGCACAACTAAGCGTAAAACCAATGGTGGTGATTGAAAAAGCATTAATTAAAATACCAGCTGACAACCAATAAAAACCCACCCAATAAGGAGACTCGGAAACAGGTGCTTCTTCGAGTTGGCGGTAACCACCAGTAAAAACTTCACGAAGTAACAAAACACCTATAAGGCTAAGGCCACATCCAACTAGGGTAGGTAAGAAGTTAGGCCCTACACCACCATAGCCAGCGTCAGAAGAAATTGACTGAGCGCTTATGACCATGACAATGCCCACTAAGAGCACCACCACCGACACAAGCGCTTGCCGTTTTTGAGACGGAGAAAAAGACATTAGAGCATTCCGGCCAAATGCATAGTGCCACGTAAGTTGGCGAAATCTGCATCGACAAAATCATCGAATGCTTTACCTGTTAACAAAGCAGGTGTCCATGCATTTTTTGCCATGGCTTCTTTCCAACCTGGTGAGTTAAATGTTTTAGTAATGATGTCGGTAAGGGCTGCACGTTGAGCTGGTGTAATACCTGCTGCGCCATACAAACCACGCCAATTACCAATCACTACGTCAAAACCAGCCTCTTTCATAGTTGGCACATTAATGCCAGGTAAACGCTTTTCTGAGGTCACACCAATTGCGCGCATTTTGCCAGCTGCAATATGCTCGGCAAACTCGCTATAACCGCTACCGCCCACTGTAACGTTACCACCTAAAATAGCAGCTACTGCTTCACCGCCCCCACGGAAAGGTACGTAGTTCACCTTTTTAGGATCGACGCCAATGCGGCTCGCCAACATAGAAGCGGCGATATGCTCGGTTGAACCTTTAGAACCACCACCCCACTTGACGCTGCCTGGATCTTTCTTCATTTGATCGGCCACGTCTTTCATAGTTTTAAGAGGAGAATCTGCGGGTACTACAAACACATTGTATTCGCTGGTAATACGGGCCAAAGGAGTAAGTTTTTCAAGACCTGCTGCAGGTTTGCTAGAAATAATACCGCCAAGCATAACCGCGCCCATGACCATCATGGAGTTGCCGTCGCC
>JALQUL010000213.1 GCA_023260735.1 Limnohabitans sp.
CACCAATATCAACCATGCAGACACCAAGGTCTTTCTCATCATCAGTCAATACTGAGTAACCCGATGCAATCTGCTCCAACACCACAGCATCAATTTCAATTAGATTTAGCGGCTGCCGATTATTTTATTTCTATTGGAGTAGCAAGTCAGCAAGAAAATGGCCCAGAGCCGCACGACAGACGGTTTGACAGCATCCATATAGTAGTTGAACCCACTGCAGATTTTTTTGGTCTAGCCAACTTAAATGCAAAGTTTTTAAATGCAGAACAACTATAACTTGCTAAAATCGTTATTTAAAAACTATTCTAATTTATACAAAAGCAAAAAATATGCAACAGCTCATCAGCATTAATGGATATGAATTTAACCAAGAACTTAATATTTGGTACCGACCAGAATATAAAGGCATACCCTATAGTGACGGTGATGAGGTTGAAAACAAAGTAAAAAGTATTATTGCCAACGCCACCGATGTATCGGTTATGTCAGACGAGTTAAGGCAGCATTGCACCGATTGGCCAACTCATTATTATTTAAATAAAGACCGTGTTAATTTGTTAAGACCTTTTACTGACCAATTAAAAAATGCGCAAGTGTTAGAAATTGGTGCTGGATGCGGTGCAATTACAAGGTTTTTAGGAGAATGCCAAGCACAAGTTTTTGCATTAGAAGGCAGTATAAGAAGGGCTAGCATTGCCAAATCAAGATGCAGAGACTTAACTAATGTAGAAGTAGTTTCTGAAAATTTTACCGAATTCCAGTTAAATCATCAATTTGATGTAATTACTTTAATTGGTGTTTTAGAGTATGCCAACTGGTTTACACCTGGCGCCAACCCAGCTCTAGAGATGTTAAAAAAAGTGCGAGGTTTTTTAAAGCCAAACGGTGTGCTTATTATTGCCATAGAAAATCAGGTGGGTCTAAAATATTATGCAGGTGCTCCAGAAGATCATTTGGGTGTTCGTATGTTTGGTGTGGAAGGCCTATATAAAAATAACGGCCCACAAACATTTGGTAGGCATGTATTAATAGAAATGTTAAAAGAAGCTGGTTTTAACAGTTCACAATTTACCGCACCTTTCCCAGATTACAAATTACCAGTCGTACTCATCACAGAAGCTGGCTTTACACATCCAGAATTTAAACCTGCCGACCTTGTTGCACAAACTGTAATTAAAGATAAACAAGTGAAAGCA
>JALQUL010000329.1 GCA_023260735.1 Limnohabitans sp.
TTCATGCGCATCAATAACTGTAGATAAACGGTGCGCAATGATTAAGGTAGTTTTATTAGCCGATACATTTTGCAGTTCAGCTTGAATGGCCTTTTCATTAGCGGAATCAAGTGCCGATGTGGCCTCATCAAAAATCATAATAGGCGGATTTTTTAATAAGGTACGGGCAATTGCTACCCTTTGTTTTTCGCCACCTGATAACTTCAAACCACGCTCACCTACTTTGGTGGCATACCCCTCTGGGGTATGGCTAATAAAATCATGAATACGGGCTGATTTAGCAGCGTCTTCGATTTCATTTTGATCGACCCCAGGTTTTCCGTAGGCGATGTTATAGGCAACAGTGTCGTTAAATAAAACAGTATCTTGCGGTACTATGCCAATACTTTTTCTTAAAGAGTCTTGCGTGACTTGTTGAATATTTTGGCCATCAATTAAAATTTGACCTTTTTTAACATCATAAAAACGATAGAGCAGTCGAGAAAGAGTCGATTTTCCAGCACCAGAGGGACCCACTACAGCCACTGTTTTTCCGCCTGGAATCACAAAGCTAACATCTTGCAAAATAGGCCTATTTTCATGATAGGCAAAACTCACATTTTTAAATTCAACTGTGGGTTCGGGGCTTACTTTTAATAGCTTTGCGTCTTCTGGATCGGCAATTTCGCGTTCTTTTTCAAGCAAGGTAAACATCTTGTCTAAATCTAACAAGCTTTGTTTAATTTCTCGGTAAAGCACACCTAAAAATCCGAGTGGAATATAAAGCTGAATCATAAATGCATTAATCATGACGAGGTCACCAAGAGTCATTCGACCATCGACTACTCCTTGTGTGGCGCGCCACAACATAGCCACTAAACTGAGTGCAATAATAACTTGCTGGCCAGTATTTAAAAGGCTTAAAGTACTTTGACTTTTCATGGCTGCTTTGCCATAAGCCTTTAAGTTTTCTTCATAGCGTTTGGCTTCAAATTCTTCATTATTAAAATATTTAACCGTTTCATAATTGATTAAGGCATCAATTGCTCGGCTATGTGAACGAGAGTCGAGTTCATTCATTTCTTTGCGAAACTTGGTGCGCCATTCCGTCACTATGACGGTAAAGCTAATATAAAACACCAAAGCAATAATCGTAATAAAAGCAAACCAGACATCAAATTTAACCGCTAAAAAAGTCAATACTAAAGTGACCTCTATGAGGGTGGGCACAATGCTATAGAGCGAATAGGAAATTAAGGATTGAACCGCTCTGGTACCCCGTTCTATGTCACGAGTCATACCGCCGGTTTGGCGTTCTAAATGAAACCGCAGGCTTAAATTATTAAGATGTCTAAAAACTTCAAGTGAAATGCGCCTAGAGGCGCCTTCGGCTGCTTTTGAAAAAATCCATTCACGCAACTCGGTGAATATAGAAGTAGAAAGTCGTAAAAGTCCATAAGCTACCAACAAGCCTAAAGGCACCACCAATACCGCTAGTGTGTCACCTGGCTTGAGGCTCATGGTGTCAACTAGACGTTTGAGCAATAATGGCACACTCACATTGGCTACTTTGGCAGCTACCATAAAGCTCAGTGCAGCGATCACACGCCATTTAAATTGCCATAAATAGGGGAATAATCTTTTGAGGGTCGACCAATCTGAGCGTTCAGTGATGGCGCTATTGGATGGTGGATCTGAGGCAATTGGGGCAGAATGGCGCATAATGGAGAAAGTTTTCTTAATAATTGATTTTTATAATCGTTGTATGTTTTAGTTCTAATAGATGGTGAATATGTCTCAAAATTCAAGTGAAGCCGTGCAATTACCTTTAAACAAGGAATTAGTTTTAAAAGTCATTCCAATGCCAGCCGATGCCAATGGCAATGGTGATATTTTTGGTGGTTGGGTGATGGCACAAGTTGATTTAGCTGGTGCAGTGTTGCCTGCTCGTCATACTAACGGACGAATGGCAACTGTAGCGGTGAATCAGTTTATTTTTAAACAACCTGTCAAAATGGGCGATATTTTGTCGTTTTTTGCCGAAGTTACACGCCTAGGTCGTACTTCAGTCACGGTACAAGTAGAAGTTTATGCTGAAAGATTTAAGGCACAAGGACAATATGTAAAGGTAACAGAAGCACAACTTACCTATGTGGCAATTGATAAAAATGGCAGGCCAAGGCCATTAGGTAGTTCTGAAGATGATTGAAGCCTACAATAGGCTTCAATTTCGGGTGAAATAGCGTGAAAAACTCTCAATTTTGCCTAATTTGAAGACAGCGTAGCTTGGTCAAACCTTGCAACTTAAACTCAATGCTTGAAGTGGTTGAGCATTTTGTGGATGAGTGATCACAAAATTAAAGCTTTTTTGTGAGCCTGCAAGCGCTGTTTTTAAATTGAGGTTGAATTTTTTATTACCTTCTTGTTCTTTCAGAGTTTGGTATTGAGTCACAATAAAATCATGGCTTAAAAATTGGCCTGCATTTTCACCAGACCTTACTTGAGTGGTCTGACCGTTTTCTGTAACAGTCCAATAAGCAGTCCAGTTTTGCTTGTTGGACGCCAAGTTTTGTACATCCACCGAAACGGTTTGTTCATCTAAACGCTCTAGACTAATCGAAAACTGGGCTTTTTGTTGATTGCCTAATGAGCCCCCTCTATGCCATTGTGGCCAATCTTTACCGTTTAATACGATTTGTGGTGTGTAAACACTATTTAATTGATTGATGGCGGCCACTTCTCTTTGTCTGGTAGTGTAAGCGGGCGAAGAAAATCTATCTTTCCATGAAAGATGATTCCAATAGTCCACATGGAATACCTGTACCACTAGGTTTTTATTTTTAAGACTACTCACCCACTTGTCAGCGGGTGGGCATGAGCTGCATGACTCTGATGTGTAAAGTTCAATCACAGGACTTACTAAAGCAGCCGACTGAGCTTTGCAATTGACCCTAGTATTTTGCGTTTGTGCATACGCTATTAAAGAGGTGCTTAGTAACTTGACTAAACCTATTGATAAAGTGAGGGTTAAAAGTTTCATGAAAGCTCCTGAATAAATCAGGGCTTATAAACAAAAATAAAGCCCTGTCAGAATGAGTCGTGACAGGGCTTTATTTCTTACAGTCATACAGGCAAATGAAAAAAATAATCAGCCTGTAGTATTCAACATGCATTCGCATGTAGTTGAATTAAGCGACAGTTTGGTCGTCTAATGAGCCGTCTGGACCATTTTTTTGGCAAGATTCAATGCCATTGTCGCGGCCTCGTTCATCTGCGTACATTTGGCTTTTGCCAATAATTTGGTGGTTACCTGCTTTTAAATTGAAATAGCTTTTGCCATTTGTACCAGTTTCTTTAATATAGCGTTCTGCCAGTGCTGCATTTTTTTTGACTGATTCAATTCCATTTAAAGCGCTGGCTTTGGTTTCGTACATTTCGCTAGACAAAATGATTTGTCCGTTACCTGCCAACAAGTTAAAGAAAAACTTGTCATTTTTTGATTTTTTTAGTTCGAATTTGCCAGCCATAAAAACTCCTAAAGGATATTAGTAAAAAACAAGTAGAAGTTTTACATAAAAATAAAAAAAATCAACCTACTAATACTATCTTTCTTTTAAATGCCAAAAAAATACTTGTTTAAACTCAAAATTAGAAGAAATGAATAGCTAAAACTTAAGCTTTTAAATTTTTAACACTTTGCCTCTCTACTAAAGGACAGTCAGCCTTAATTAACATGCGCCTTGATTTAACAGGTGTACTACCAGGGGTGTTATGGACGGCATTACTTTCATAAATTAAAGTTTCGATAGCGGTGCGTCCCATTTCATAATTAGGTAATAAAACGGTGCTCAAGGGCGGATGCGTATGACGAGAAATTTCTTGATCATCATAGCCCATTACCGAAACATCATGAGGTACTTGCAGACCAAGCGACTTTAGTGCTTCCATGGCACCAATAGCCATTAAGTCGTTGGCACAAAACAGTGCGCTGGGCGGTTTACTCATGGCCATTAATGAGAGTGTTGCATCAAAACCAGAACCACTCATCCAGTCTCCCTCACGAATTAAACTGGGGTCAAAAGGTAAGTCGGCAGTGGCTAAAGCTCTTCTATAACCCTTTAATCTGTCTTTGGCCGCTTCCATCCAAGGTTCACCGTTGATGAAGCCAATACGTTCATGACCACAAGCAATTAAATAATCAGTGGCAGTGTGCCCACCAGCCAATTCACCTGGCACAACCGTAGGACGTTTTTGTGTTTCGTCATGACAATTAAGCAAAACTGTAGGGGTATTGAAAAGCAGTGCAGGCAATTGCACACTACGAGTAAAAATAGTGGAATAAACAAATCCTAATAACATTGGATTGGCAAATGCGGTTTCAATAATGGCTTGTTCTTGTTCGGGTTTGCCATGGGTGATAGCTACATTTAAGATGCAATCATGCTCCCACGCAGCATCGCGGGCACCATCAACACTCACCACAGGATGGGGGCTGGTAGAAATTTCATCGACTAAATAGACAATTAAGCGTTTACTTTTGTTATGAGCAAAAGATTCCGATCGCATGGATTGCAATAAAAAAGCTGGATCATGGCGTGCGGATTTGGATAACTGATAACCAATACTAAGTGCGGCATCTAATACCTTGCTGCGGGTGTCTGCAGATAAACGGGCACTAGTGACATTATTCAGGACCATGGACACGGTTGATTGTGAAACACCTGCAATCTTGGCCACATCCGTCATGGTGGGCCTTGGCTGACGAAGCTGGGCTAGATGTTTAGGGTCGGACGCTGGATTTTTTACCATGATAATTTGATAATAATATTAGCAGAATAGGTGTCTAAATTTATTCGAACAAACTGGGAAATAGCAATTGAAACATGATTCTGACTCTCTATCCTAACGGTTTATGAGCTTGATTTAAACAGATTTTTGCAGAAAACTGCTTAAAATTCTCTAAAAATGAACTATTTTTATGCGATTTATTATCAATTAATCGATGATCTGCTTAATTCAAAATAAGGTCAGATATTTTGAATCGCACAAAAAAAGAGTGATGGGTATTTGAGTTATACAAGGGTTTTTGCTAATATTTGCTAATAAATATCAATAGATAATCAAAACACCTGTAATTTATTGTACTGATGAGAACCAAATTTTTATGGCCAGTATTGAGCTTCAATCCATTTATAAATCTTATAACGAGGGCCCTCTTGTTATTAAAGATGTCAATCTTCAAATACAGCAGGGAGAGTTTTGTGTATTTGTAGGTCCCTCTGGTTGTGGCAAATCTACTCTTTTAAGAATGATTGCAGGTCTAGAAGATTTAAGCCAAGGCAGCTTAAAAATAGATGGTCAAATCATGAATGATGTGCCATCGGCCGATAGAGGCGTAGCCATGGTGTTTCAAAGTTATGCTTTGTTTCCTCACATGACAGTTTATGAAAATATGTCTTTTGGTATGAGGTTGGCAAAGGTCGATAAAAAAATAATTGATCAAAGAGTCAGGGTTGCTGCAGCTATGTTGCAACTCGACAATTTATTAGACCGTAAACCCAAAGCCTTATCGGGTGGACAAAGACAAAGGGTTGCGATTGGTAGAGCTATTGTGCGTCAACCTGGGGTGTTTTTATTTGATGAACCCTTGTCTAATTTAGATGCTGCCTTAAGAGTGCAAACTCGTTTTGAAATTGCTAAGTTACATCGTGAATTTGGGCAGTCAAGTTCGGTTTATGTGACGCACGATCAAGTCGAAGCCATGACCTTGGCTGATAAAATTTTATTGCTCAATACGGGTGCTGCTACTGCCAAATACGGCAGCGTTGCCCAACATGGCACACCATTTGAACTTTATCATAGACCACGCAACCAATTTGTGGCTGGTTTTATTGGTTCGCCTAAAATGAATTTTGTCTCGGCTACTGTTACCACCATTGAGCCCGATTATCTAGTGGTTCAATTGGGTAGCGGAGAGCTGATCAAGGCTAAGGTAGTGGCTGGCGCTTTAAAGGTCGGTGCCAGTGTTACTCTTGGCATTAGGC
>JALQUL010000420.1 GCA_023260735.1 Limnohabitans sp.
CTGCACCACCCGCTTTAATATTTTTTGCTAAAGTAGCGACTGCATCTTTTTGTGTTTTGTATTTGGCAGCAACATCTTTATAAGCAGGGCCAACAATTTTGGCTTCTGCGCTATGGCAAGCTAAACAACCATTTTTGGTAGCTAAGTCTTTGCTTGCGAAAGCAAAATTGGAGCATGCTGCTAATAATACAAGGGCTAAGTATTGAGTTTTTTTCACTTTTGTCTCCGAACTTTTATTTGGATTTTGATTTGATCTGCTTAAGCAATCGATGTATATCAATAAACATTGATATTCCTCAAGGAATATCAATTATATTTGATAAATCGCAATATAACGATATGCTTATATAGTAATGTCATTATATTGACTTACATCAATCTGACTCAAACGAATATCCAGCAAAAAAATGAAAAAAATTATTACTTTGGGTTATAAGGATATGTTTTTTGTGGCTTGAAGTAAGCGCTCATCAAGATAAGCTTGATAAAAATCGGGTAAATACCCCCCCTGCATACGTTCTGCCACTTCTTTAAAGTTAACGCCAAAAAACAAAAGAGTCGGAGCCACAGTGATGTTCCAATTCTTAGTCTGAGCATCATGGCTAATAGTCCGACCCATAGGGTCTTGCAATAGTTTTGGGCTTCGCATGTCAATTTGTACAATTGAAATTTTTTTGGCTTTCCACATATGAAATAAATAGTTTTCACGGGCTATTTTACAAAATGGGCAACCTTGCAAACTCACCATGACAACCAAAGGTTGATTAAGGGCAAGAGCTGCTTTTAATTCATCGGGAAGTGACTTTGAAGAGGGTAATTCTGGCAACATAAAAGCTCCAACAATAAAAAAGGAAGCCATAGCTTCCTATCTACTTTTAAATGGGTAAGGCGATTAAATCATGACCTCTTACCTCTACTACCCTTGCTTTAATAAAGTCACCTACTTTATAGGTCTTACTAATTTTTTCGGGTGGTAATAAATGCACTACACCGTCAATTTCAGGGGCGTCTGCATAACTACGGCCTACACCGCCTTTTTTGCCCATGGCAATTGCTTTATCTACCAGCACTTGAATCACAGCGCCTTGACGGCGTGCGAGGCGTTCTGTCGCCACTTCTTGAGCCACTTGCATAAAGCGAGCACGTCTGGCTTCTTTCACATCTTCAGGAATTAAATTGGGTAGATCGTTGGCAACTGCACCATCAATTTCACTATAAGCAAAACAACCGGCTCTATCAATACCTGCTTCGCGCAGGAATTGCAATAAATCTTCAAACTCTTCTTCAGTTTCGCCAGGGAAACCCACAATAAAAGTGCTGCGAATGACTAGTTCTGGGCATTGGGCGCGCCAATTATTAATACGCTCTAGATTACGCTCGCCACTGGCTGGTCGCTTCATACGTTTGAGTACATCGGGGTGACTATGCTGGAATGGCACATCTAGGTAAGGCAAGACTAGGCCTTTGGCCATTAAAGGAATTAAATGGTCAACTGTAGGATAAGGGTAAACATAATGCAAGCGTACCCATGCGCCGTAGGTTTTAGCCAGGGCACCCAACTCTGCAGTGAGTTCTTGAGTGCGAGTTTTAATAGGACGACCATTCCAAAAACCGCTTACATATTTAACATCAACGCCGTAAGCCGAGGTGTCTTGGCTGATAACTAACAACTCTTTAACCCCCCCCTCAAACAAAGCTTTGGCTTCGGTGAGGATATCGCCAATAGGCCTTGAGACTAAATCACCGCGTAGGGATGGAATAATACAGAAAGTACAACGATGATTACAGCCTTCACTTATTTTTAAATAAGCATAATGTCTAGGTGTTAATTTAACACCTGCCTCACCAAATGAATTGGGAATTAAATCAATTAATGGATTAACTGGTTTGGGCAAGTGCTTATGCACTGCATCCATTACCTCTTGGGTGGCATGGGGACCCGTAACTGCCAATACACTTGGATGAACAGCAGATACCACATCTTGTCCGTCAGCACCTTTTTTTGCACCTAAGCAACCCGTCACAATGACTCTACCATTGACACTAAGTGCTTCTTGAATCGTATCTAAACTTTCTTTAACCGCATCGTCAATGAAGCCGCAGGTATTGACAATCACTAAATCTGCACCTTCAAATGATTTAGACGTGGTGTAACCTTCTGCGCTGAGTTGCGTGAGGATTAACTCAGAATCGGTGAGAGCTTTAGGACAACCTAAGCTAACAAAACCAATTTTGGGTGCAGGTGTAGGTACAAGAGAAGCTACTGAAGTGGCAATGGAGTTGGACATACAAAAGAACTGTTGAAAATTTAAAAAGCAATGCCGCTGTAAAAGCAGCAATGTGCAAAACTTAAAAAATGACTCTTAATTTCAAGTGAATGAATGAAATTACAAAAGCCTAGATTGGGTGGTTAGGGTTTACCGTTTTTGCGTATCACCTCAAACACATCATTGGTTTGTTTAGTCATGGTTTCTTGCATTTGCAAAAATAAATTTTTGGCTTGCTCGGCATAACCACCCATCAAACCTTGCGACAAAGGTGTTTGTAGATTCATCATGGAAGTCCATACTTCAGGCGTTACACCTTGAGTAGGGGCTGCAAAAGACTTTTGTACATCTAAAAAAGTTTGAATATTTTTTTCGAGGTAAGGACCCATAAAACTTTGCATAGTGTTGCCATAAAAACGAATAATACTCATGAGTAATTCTTCGCTAAACATGGGCGAACCACCAGCTTCTTCATCTAAGATAATCTGTAGCAAAATACTACGGGTGAGGTCTTCACCACTTTTAACATCAATGACCATAACCGGTTGACCACTGATGACTAATTCTTTAACTTGAGTAACCGTTACATAGCTAGAAGTATCGGTATCGTAGAGGCGACGATTAGGATATTTTTTAATGACACGACGACCCTGCGTATTAAGTTTGATTTCTACTTCAGAGTCGTTTTCGACTGGGGAGGGTTTGGTCACAATAATTTTCCAGGGCGGGGATGAATGGAGCGCTAACTAAGCGGCTTATATTCCAACTTAATTTATGATGGCTTAAACGACTCAGAGTAGCAATTTAAATGCATGACACATGCAATATATAGGCAAATGTAAATGTTTTTAGCAAAGTTTGGAAATAGGTAGTGGCTTTGGCGTAATTGAAAAAGAATATTAACGAATCGCCCCCAACCAGACTGTACCAAACATATAACACTCTAGTATAACTCATTGACTGCGCTATGATTTTTATAGATTTGTACAGATACAACAAGACCTAAAGCTGGACTTGGAAACAAGGGTGACAAAGTGAAAAAACAACAGACTATTGAAGTCCTTGAATCATCTATCCATTGCTTCTATTGCTCATTTTACAAAACCAAGTTTTTTATAACAATTAGGGATTAAAAAATGCGCCAACTTGAAAATTTAAAAATTAAATGATTAGTACAATAAAAAAAGCACTTCAACCTTGATTGAAGTGCTTTTTTAACATTATTTGGTAGGCGCGATTGGATTCGAACCAACGACCCCCACCATGTCAAGGTGGTGCTCTAACCAACTGAGCTACGCGCCTGAAGTCAAAAATAAGCGATTATTTTATATCATCACCGCATCAACAGCAATCTATAACTACCTCTCCATCTTTTGAATAAT
>JALQUL010000138.1 GCA_023260735.1 Limnohabitans sp.
ATAATGAATTAGATTTGATGTTCGAACTATCCAATAATTAATTCTGAAATTCAATTACTATTGCTTGCCACGCCTCAAGTCTAATATGTGCGGAATTTTTTTCCCACTGCAATTGCAATCGCCTTTTTTCAGGGCGATTGGAGTGGCTGTAATTATCTAACAATACACTTAATTGACTCATACTGCAGTCAGTATGATGGCTTGGTATTTCCCAAATTTGTTCAGTTTCCGAAAAATTAATGGCAACCCAAATACGACTGCCATTTTGCTTGGTTGAGGTTGGCAGGAAACGTTGAAACACATACAAGTGGGCATGCTCTGGATCAAGGTCTTGATAAACACCCCGTACCAAAACAGGTAAATGTTTACGCAATTGTATGAGTGCTTGATAAAAACAATAAACCGAGTTAGATCGCCTGATTTGATCGGCTGCATTAATAACTGTGTAATTAGGATTCACTTCAAGCCAGGCTTGGCCAATGCTAAAACCACCGTTGGGCTGATTAGACCATTGCATTGGTGTACGAGCATGGTCACGACTAGTTTGAGCCTGGTGCCTCAAATATTCTGCCTCGCTGACCTTTCCTGTTGCAACCCATTTGTCCCACATACCTTTGACTTCTAAATCATTGTATTGATCAAGCTGAGTAAATGGAAAATTACTCATACCTAATTCATCGCCTTGATAAATAAAAGGAGTTGCTCTTTGACATAAATAAACCATGGCGAGTGCTTTTGCCGATAACTCACGCCACTGCGCACTGTCGTTACCAAAATGCGAAACAATACGCGGATTATCGTGATTGCATAAAAAACTAGTATTCCAGCCTTGTTCATTAGGTACTGAATCTAAAGCGGCTAGGGTGGCTTTTAATTGAGGCAAAGACCACTCGGTTTTGCGCCAATTGTCACGGTCTAAACGCACTACATCAAAATGAAAAATCATGCTTAACTCTTGACGGCTGGCATCGGTAAAAAGCGGGGCATTTTCAAAAGTCACACCAAATGCTTCACCGACTGTCATGGCATTAAATGGTGCTAATACGGCTTGATGCAATTCCTGCAAATATTCATGCACATGGGGCCCGTTGGCATAAACATATTCTGGATGTTCGAGTTGCTCGGCTGTTAGATTGGGAAGCCCTTCTGGTTTCGAAATAAATGGAATCACATCCATTCTAAAACCGCTCACGCCTTTGTTTAACCAAAACCGCATCAAGTCATATACTTCTTGCCTTACCTTTGGATTTTCCCAGTTCAGGTCGGGTTGTTGCTTAGCAAAATAATGTAAATAATATTGACCCCGACTAGGGCAATATTCCCACGCCGAACCACCAAAAAATGAAGGGTAGTTATTAGGTTCTGCTCCATTAACAGGGTCTCGCCAAATATAATAATCTCGATAGGGGTTTTGTTCAGAAATAGAGCTGCTACTTTCTTGAAACCAAGCGTGTTGATCGCTGGTGTGGTTCACTACTAAGTCGATTATTAAATGCATATTCCTGGCTTTTAAGCCAGCCATCAAATCATCAAAATCAGCCATAGTGCCCAATTCTGCCATGACCTTTTGATAGTCTTTAATGTCATATCCATTATCCACATTAGGACTATCAAAATGAGGGCTTAACCAAATCATATCAACCCCCAAATTTTGTAGGTAGTCGAGTTGTTGAATAATGCCGGGTAGGTCACCTATACCGTCATGGTTGCTGTCTAAAAAAGAGCGCGGATAAATTTGGTAAACCACACTATTTTTCCACCAGTCTGAGGCAAGGTTTTGTGTGGGATGTTTGACAGCTTGTAGGTTCATGATAAAGCTTGATAGTTTTTTAAACCAACATCATGACAATTTTTGATCTCAATGCAAGCGACTAAGTATCACTTGAGTTACCAAATTGAATCAAAAATAAAGTACCTATACTTTATATTTTTTCATGAATTTTTTATCAATATAATTTTTTAAATACCAAACCCAAGCCCCTTTAAAACTATAAGTACCATAACTGGCAATGGCATAGCGCCTGCCACAAGCTAATAAGTTAAGGGTGGTGGCTGGTAATACATGAGGCAGCAAGTTTTGTTGCGTGGAATACAAAACGATATTGCGCGCTAAGGCAGGGCCTGCTCTGACAGCATAAACACCACTTCTTGGGTAAGTTTTATCGGTTCTGCTGGCGACATCGCCAGCGGCAAAGACCCAGGCATGCGAGACCGATTGTTGAAACTCATTAACAGCAACAAAGCCTTTCTCATCTAACTGCAAACCACTTTGTTTTAACCAATTGGGGGCCATAGAACCAATTGCCAACCAGCTCATTTCAGAGGGTAGTAAAGTGGGATGCTGAGGGTTAGTAGGCTTAGATAAGATCAGTTGATTCGCTTGTACCTCTTGTACTTTTTGATTCACAATTTGAATGCCTAGTTGCTTGGCTTGTTGCTGCATAGCTTGGCTAACCAAGGCGTTGTATGAAGGGCCCAAGCCTTGTGCACCCGCAATTAAAGATACCTGTGTATTGGGAAAGCGATAGGCTAAGCTACAAGCTATTTCAAAGCCAGCCGCCCCACCACCAATGACTGAAACTGGTTTTTTAACTGGGTGATGAGGTGATGAGATCAAGCTTGTAGTAGAGGGGCTGTTGAGTTTTTTTTCTATACTGGCCCAGTTATTAGCTAAGTTTTCAAGTGGTCGTAGTAATACACAATGTTGGCTGGCGCCGGGCAAAATACGATCTAGTTGCGATGCGTCTAAGCCTGCACCGGTATCAATACTTAATAAATCAAATGTTAAGCACTCACCATTTTCAAGAAAAACTTTTTTAGTGTTCACATCTATACCAGTAGCATGACAATCGTACCATTGAATTGGACTATTGTGAATAAGTTTGCTTATATCAATGGCGCACTCTTCAAATTCATAAAGCCCCGCAACCAGGCCTGGCACCATACCAGAATAATAAGTTTTGGCATGAGGGCTCACTAGGCTAATTTTTAGCTTAGGTGTTTGCGCTAGCGAGGCCATGCGAATTAAATGTTTTAACAAATAAATATGAGCATGACCTGCTCCTAATAAAACCAAATGCACGCTTTTATTCATGCAGTTAGCCTCTTAAAAAGCCATGAAAACGCTCTACCCATGCGAGTAGTTGTTTGGGTTGATGTGCTCTTTTCCATTCACCTGCAGCGTATTTATTGGCTTCTGCCATGGTGGGGTAAATATGAATAGTGCCCAACAGCTTATTTAAACCTAAACCATGTTTCATGGCCATGATAAACTCGGCAATTAGGTCTCCTGCATGATCACCTACTATAGTCACACCTAAAATTTTATCTTTATTGGGTACTGTTAATACTTTGACATAACCCACATCAGAACCATCTGCGATGGCTCGATCTAAATCATCAATACCATAATGTGTGACTTCATATGCAATACCGTGTGCAATTGCTTCTTGTTCATTGATTCCCACTCTTGCTACTTCTGGGTCGGTAAAGGTAGCCCAAGGTATGACAGAATAATCTGCTTTGAATTTTTTGAACTTACCAAATAAAGCATTGACGGCAGCATACCAGGCTTGATGGGCTGCCACATGAGTGAGTTGATAAGGGCCAGCGACATCTCCGACTGCAAAAATATTGGGGT
>JALQUL010000153.1 GCA_023260735.1 Limnohabitans sp.
CCCAATCGGTTGAACGCACTAAAAATAGCCTTTATAGACGCTTTGGTAATATTGCTATCAATGCCTGCGCCATGCCTGCTAAAGCCTTGCTCATTCATCATTTCTATTACCGCAATGGCTTTTGCTTGTGTGCCAGAGCCAATTGATCTTTCTTCAAAATGAATAATTTCTATAGGCATACCTAAAGCATTCATCACGGCTTCTAATGGGCCATTTCCTACCCCTTCAATTTGTACTTTCTCCAAGCCATTGTGCAAAGTAAGCAATACCACTTGGAGGTTGTTTTGCTCTATGATATGGTGAGTATGGTAAACCCACCCATCGTTGGTTGCTGGTGGCAACAAGTAGATGTTTTCAAATAAAGCATAAAGCTCTTTAGAACTCACTTCAGCCTCTGTGGCATCGGTAACTTTTTGCACTTCGGCACTGAACTCCACTTGCAAACGCCTAGGCATTACAATGCCAAAATCTCGTTCAAGCAAATAAGCAATGCCACCTTTACCCGATTGGCTATTGACTCGGATAACGCTTTCATAAGTTCGGCCAAGATCTTGTGGATCAATAGGCAAGTACGGCACTAACCATAAAGCACTATCTTTTTGTCGAACCAATCCTTTTTTGATGGCATCTTGATGAGAGCCAGAAAAGGCAGTGAAAACTAAGTCACCTACATAGGGATGGCGCGGGTGAATAGGTAATTGAGTGGCTTTTTCAACTGTTTGTGCCACTCGGTTAATATTAGAAAAATCAAGCTGAGGATGTATGCCCTGGGTGTATAAGTTAAGGGCAAGAGTGACGATATCTACATTACCGCAACGCTCGCCATTGCCAAACAAACAGCCTTCAATTCTTTGTGCTCCAGCTAACAAAGCGAGCTCCGCAGTGGCTACACCAGTACCTCTATCGTTATGCGGGTGTACCGACAAAATAACATTTTCGCGATGTGCTAAATTGCAACTCATCCATTCGATTCGGTCTGCAAAAACATTGGGTGTAGTGTTTTCTACTGTGGTGGGTAAGTTAATAATGACCTTGCGATTAGGACCAACATTCCAGGCTTTAAGCGCTACATGACAGGCCTCAAGGGCGACTGGTAATTCGGTAGCTGAAAAAGTCTCGGGTGAATACTGCAAGACCCATTGAGTTTCGGGAACTTCATCGGTGATTTTTTTTAAATAACTCACTTGGCGGTGAATTAACTGCATTACCTGTTCTACGCTCATGTTAAATACAATATCGCGCCAAGCCGGTGCGGTGGCATTGTAAATATGCACAATCGCTTTTTTTGCACCTTTGACTGCCTCAACGCTTTTTGCAATTAAATCTTCTCTTGCCTGCGTCATCACCATAATAGTCACATCATCTGGAATGAGGTTTTCATTAATCAAACGCCTTACGAATTGAAAATCAATATCGGAGGCGGCAGGAAAGCCCACTTCAATTTCTTTAAAACCCACCTTAATAAGTTCGAGATAAAAATTGATTTTGGTCTCTACACTCATAGGCTCAAACAAAGATTGGTTGCCATCGCGCAAGTCGGTAGAAAGCCACACAGGCGCTTGTTGTAATGTTTGGTTGGGCCATGTGCGATGAGGCAAAACAACCGTCTCAAAGGCGTGATATTTGGTACTAGGATTTTTAAGCATTTTTGAACTCCGTAAACTGATGTTAAGTGTATAAGAGTTGAGCTATTCAATAATTGCGAATTTAGCGCTATATTTTTAAATATAGGCATAATATTGCTTAAAAATGATATTATTTACAATTAATTGCTCATATTTTAAAAATCATGAAATTAGATAAATTTGATAAGCAAATTTTACAAGTCATTCAGCGCGATGGGAAAATCAGTAATCAAGACTTGGCCGAGCAAGTCGGCTTGTCGGCCTCGCCCTGTTTAAGACGTGTAAAAGCCCTAGAAGATGCTGGTATTATTGTGGGTTACAGAGGCTTAGTGGATGCAAAAAAACTAGGCCTAGGCTTGATTGCTTTAATTCAAATTTCTATGGATAAGCATACCCAAGAGCGTTTTGAATATTTTGAAAGTGAAATAAAAGCCATACCTGAGGTTTTAGAGTGTTTGCTCATCACGGGACAAACCGCCGACTATTTACTCAAGGTGATTGTGCAAGACCTTGAGCATTATCAAAAATTACTTTTGCAGAAGATTACCAAAATTAAAGGTGTAACAGGCGTTCACTCTAGTTTTGTCTTAAGCAAGGTAGTTGATAAAACCGCCTTGCCTATCTATTAAATTTCATAGTCGTTATTTTTTTGATTGTATAAATGCAAATTGAGCAAGCTGATTAAGCTGCTTAAAGCAAACGGTTTAATAAGGGTGTCATTCATACCCGCATCCATACAAGCTTTAATTTCGGCAGCACCAGCATTAGCTGTCATTGCAACAATCGGAACATTAGCTTTAAAAATATCATTCAACTTTCTAATTTGAATGGTAGCTTCAACGCCATTCATGATTGGCATTTGCATATCCATTAATATCAAGTCAAAAATATGCTCTTTCACAGCATCAACTGCTTCTTGCCCATCGTTGGCTAAGAAGATATCAATATTTTGAAAGTTACGCTCAATTTGTTTTTGAGCGACTAATAAATTAATTTTATTATCATCAACTATTAAAATTTGTTTTTGCTGCTTTCCTAAAACAGCTTCAACTGTTGGGTCGTTGTTTTTAATTTTTTGTGTTTTTTGGCTAGAGCCTTTGTCAATAATGGTTTTGACAAAGGCAGTCTTACCAGATAACTCATCGGGATCTGTTTCAGCGTGGTTCACTTTGCTGAAAGGCATGTGCAGGGTAAAGGTTGTACCAATATTTTCTGAGCTTTTAAAACTAATATGACCATGCATCAATTCGACTAAACGTTTGGCAATAGATAAGCCCAAGCCAGTACCACCATATTGGGTTGCAATTGATTCATTGGCTTGAACAAACTCTTTGAACAGATGATCTTGCACCGATTGTTTAATACCCATCCCTGTGTCAGTGATTTCAATCGTTACCCAGATCGTATCGTCATTGTTGGATTCTGTACTTAGGTGTGCTGGAGTTTTGTGTGAATTGCCACGAGTGGGATGGGCATTGGGATTAGTGTTATTTAATGTCGCCACCATTTTGACAGTACCATGTTTAGTAAATTTAACCGCGTTCGATAAAATATTAACTAATACTTGGGTGAGTCGGTGACCATCACCTCTGACCATTTTTGGTAGGTCACTGGCAATGTTGAGTTCATAATCTATATTTTTTTCTTGCGCTAAATATTTTAAAATATTGTAGGCATTGTAGAGAATTTCCCGTAAATCAAAATCAGCAGGATTAATACTTAATTTGTTTTCTTGTAATTTAGACAAGTCAAGTAATTCATTAATAATGGTTAATAACTGATTAGAAGATTGTTCGAGTGACTTCGTAAGCTCTTGGTATTCATTGATTTCAAATTTGTGTTGACTGTTAAATTTGATTAAATTAACAATACCTACAATCGCATTCATGGGTGTGCGTAATTCGTGAGTAATGGTGGCAAAAAATCGATCTTTATATTGCTGAGCACGTTCAAGTTGTTTTTTGGAATCGGATAAAGACTCTTTTTGTTGACCTAATACTTCAAAGAGTTTGGAGTAATTATGATCAATTAAAGTCACCGACAACATGGCTAACAGGACTAAAGAAATACCTTGTATCGCATTCATATATTGCAATAAAGCAGGGTCAATCACTGTAACCCAAGTGCCCCAATCGACGATGTGAGCGGCAAACAAAGTGGCAATAATAAGCACCACTAAAGCCATGGTCCATGTCCTAGCAGCTTTGAGGGAGTGTAATAAAATGGCAAATATAGGACCAAATGTTATATATCCAATCATGATGGGCATTTGAAACCAGAGCATGGCGGTTAAAAACAAAATATTGATGGTTCCATTGCTGAGTACCAATAGTACTAAAGTGTTGTAATAACGTTCAGACTTAATGAAGGTTTGAAGTATTAAAGCAAGTGCAGCAGAGAAAAAACAAATATAAGCGGGTCCTTTATTGTCAAGCCAGTACCAAAAGAAGCCATAAAAAATGGCCATTAAACCCATTGTGGTATTGACCAAAAAAAGCTGCCATCTTCTATTATTAAGTGCTGTTTTATCTAACAGATTTTTTTCTAGCTCGGCTATATCGTTCATTTTATTGGTATGCATCATGATAGAGGCAATTTAAAAATAAGTAGTTTTAACGAATTTTTCAAATTTATAAATATGGGTAATTATGAACCATACGGCTCGTTAAAAAGAGTTTTGATCTAAGAAAAAGTCTATAAATAGTTAACTCTATAGTTGATCACTTTATTTGCTCGATCTCGCAAGGTTGCATGGGAGGAGAGGGACTAATTTGTTTTTGCACGTGAAAGAAGCTAGTGCTCAACCACTTACTTTATTGTTTATGGCAATTAACAGTACCTCAACTATTTTCAATTGATAGGTTAAGTGCATTCAATCAATATTTTCTTGATTTTAGTCTAGTATTATTAATGGGTATAGCAGTAACTTTATGAAGCATGGCTATTTGCGCTAAAAATAACGCTCAGGCTAGGATGAAGAATTTTTTTTGCCGCATAAATGGCATAAAAATTTTCTTGTACATCTAAGCAGGGCGCAATAACATTGAGTTGATTACGATTGAATTCATTTAAAAGCTCGACAGGCCCCGGAAAAATACCCCAACCTGCTGTGCCAAAAGTAGTTAATAAAGCGCTGTCTTCGAATTCACCCATAATATTGGGTTTTATTTTTTCCCTCTCAAACCAATGGTCAAGCGCAGTTCTAACGGCTGCGTGATGAGTAGGTAGCAAAATCGGTAGCTCAGACATTGATTTAGGAAAATCACTTAAACATTTTTTGGCTAATTCTGGGCTGGCAAACCAGGCTAAATTGAAGCTTTTTAAAAGCTGTGACCTGAGTTTGAGTTGAGGATGTACTGGCGGGGGTCTATCTGATAAGACCAAATCAAGCTTGTGTAAGGCAAGGTCGGCTAATAAATCATCATATTCACCCTCATGGCACAACAACCTCAGACTAGAGTGTTGAAGCGCTGGAGATAAAACATGTTGCACTGCCAATTTATCTAAACCATCTGTAATGCCCACTCTTAAACGTAACAAATGACTGGTATTGGCTTGTCGTACTTTTAAGCTGAGGTTTTCGCCAAGTGAAAAAATATGCTCTGCCTCTGCAAGCGCGGCTACCCCAGCTTCGGTTAAGGTGAGTCCACGGCCCTGAGGTTTTAATAGTGATACACCTAAGTCTTGTTCTAAGAGTCTGACTTGAGAGCTAATGGTTTGCATGGCCATGCCTAGTCGCTCTGAGGCCCTTGCTATACCACCTTCTTTGGCTACCACCCAAAAATAGTATAAGTGCTTATAATTAAAATTTTGGGACATAAAAATACGATATAAATTGTTTTTGATTCGTAAAATACGAAGTAATAGTATTGAATAATACTATTTTTTTAGGATATTTGTTGCGTTAAAGTACAGCTTCTTGATAATATTTAACAACAATTAAAGGAGTTTTTATGCAAATTATGGTGCACTCAAGCCATTTAGAGGCCAAAGACTTCGAGCATACTGCCGTCGAGCAGCTACGCTTTACGATTAAACAATTGGCTCTAAAAGTATTTTTTGCCAGAATTAGACTCAATATGGAAGTGGCCGAGAACGGTGCTTTAGAAAAAGTCTGTATGGTTAATCTTGATATGTCAGAACAGGGTTCTTTAACCATAAGAACATCTGGCAAAGATTGGCCAGATGCGGTAGAGCAGGCAGTTGAAAGGCTTTGTCGTTTGTTGGTAAGGTCAGTTAACTTAAGCAAAAGAGTACGATTGCCAAGACCGCAGTATCGGCTGATGCAATCTTCAAGTTAATGCTTCATAAAAAAGCTTTGAGATTTTTACAAGTAATTATAAACAAAGGAGTATTTGATGGAAACAATAGGAACCTGGTGGATGTGGCTGGGGTTTGCCATATTTGTGGTTGGTGCAGTGGCGGTGGACTTATTAGTCATGGAGAAACAAGGGGCTCACAAAGTTTCTATGAATGAAGCACTAAGATGGAGTGCTTTATGGTTTAGCTTGGCCTTTGTATTTGTGGCCATTTTATGGTTTTATCTCGATCAGTCTCAAGGCCGAGAAACCGCTAATACCGTTTCCATGCAGTTTATTACGGGCTACTTAGTTGAAAAGAGTTTATCAATCGATAATATTTTTGTCTTTTTAATGATATTCACTTATTTTGGTATTCCAATTCAATATCAAAAGAGAGCTTTAATTATTGGAATTATTGGTGCGATTATTTTACGTGCTATTTTAATTTTAATGGGCGCTTGGTTATTAGCTAGCTTCCATTGGTTGTTATATGTATTTGGTGTGTTTTTAATTTTTACAGGCATCAAAATGGTGGTTGCTGCTGGTAAAGATCCAGAAATGGAAAAAAATCCTGTGCTTTTATTCTTGCGTAAAAGAATGAAAATTACCTCTGAATTTAATGGTGAAAAATTAAGCACCATGATTAATGGAGTTAAGCATTACACACCTTTATTTGTTGTTTTAATCTTAATTGGAACCACTGATATTATTTTTGCTGTCGATAGTATTCCCGCTATTTTTGCAATTACCAGTGACCCATTCATTGTTTTGACCGCCAATATTTTTGCTATTTTGGGTTTGCGGGCTTTATACTTTTTATTAGCTGATTTGGCCGATAGATTTCATTTATTGGCTTACGGTTTAGCATTGGTATTAATTTTTATTGGTACCAAAATGTTAATCATTGATTTTTACAAAATACCAATTGGCGTGGCTTTATTAGTTACTGCTAGTATTATTGCAAGTTCAATGGTGGCTTCTGTTTTTTTCACCAGGAGAAAAGAGATAAAAGAATTACCAAAAACCTAAGCTGATTTAAAACTCCTGTACCCTCTGCTAGCCAACTTCTATTAACAATAGCGTTGGCTAGTTTGGTTTGTACTTAGATTGGTTGATGGGCCCGCTTTTGCACCCATTTATAAGTAGGTAGAAATATTTTGCCTACTTATTTTAATCAAGTAATAGGTCAGCTGGTGGAAATAACGACTACAGATTGATTACATCTTGGAATAATAATGAATATAAAAAATTGGTTTAAATCACTAGAGCCTAAGGTTTTAGAAATGTTGTCAGGACGTTTGTTGAGCCCTCTTAAACCATTAATAGATAAAAGCGATGCATTAAGTTTTAAGCGCCAACCACTCGCGGTTGGGGTAGCAGTAGGTTGTTTTTTTGGCTTAATTCCAGCCCCGTTTCAAACCATTGCTACCATTGCTTTTTGTATTTTATTCAGAGCCAATATTGTGGCAGGGGTTGTGACTACTTTTTATACCAATCCATTTACTATTATTCCAATTTATGCTTTTGCCTTCGAGGTGGGCCAATGGGTGTTGCCTGGGCAAGCTGCTATGCCATCTATACAACCGATTATGCAAATGCCGTTTGCCAGTATTGAATGGTTAAAAGCGGTTTCAGATTGGATGTTTTCTTTGGGAACGCCATTACTAGTGGGTTTACCGATTATCGGTATTCTTTTTGCAATGATTGGTTATTTTGGGGTAGAGCTTATTTGGCGTTTGCCAGTTTGGCTAAGATTGTATAAAAAAAGACAAAAAAATGCCCAAAAACAATGAGTAAACAGCAGTGTTGTGATGCTTAGCTGCTGATTTGCTAAAAGTCTTTATGCATTAGGTATTAAAACGGTATACAATCGCATCATGCAAACTCGTAATGGGTTTGCATTTTTTTTGTAGCTACTTACCTTAAGGAGGCTGCAGCAAAACTCTTAATTGCATCAATAGCACAGTCTTGGGCATTCTCTTTTGTAGATTGTTCGCTCATAAAATTATTTATAGCGTTAAAAAATCACTTAATTGCCTATTTCCATCTGTACTTGGTCTGCATGACTTGAGTGGGTTTGCAGGCTCTTTAACTTGTTCCATTACCAAGGATAAAAAAATGAACTCTGTTCAAAATCCCCTCACATCATCTCCCTCTTCATCCATTTCAACTACTGTAAAACCAGAGTTAGATTTAGCAAGTAGCTGGTCTCAAAACTCGATTTCTCAATGGGCCATTATTTTGGTAGCTAGTTATATTGCGGCACAAATGTTGTCCGATGTAGCCAGTTTAAAAATAGGCTCAATTGGTGGTTGGGCAGTTGATATGGGGACTTTTATTTACCCTATTACCTTTACTTTACGCGATGTTATTCATAAGTTAATGGGTAAGCGAGCTGCTCAAACTATCATTTTGACGGCTGGTCTCATTAATTTGCTCATGGCCCTGTATTTAATGATGTCCGCTTGGGTGGCGAGTGATGTCGGTTGGGCTACAGGCAGTATACCAGGGCAAGATTTAGGGCTCGCATTTAGCTCTATCTTGTCGCCTGTGTGGCGTATCGTGGCGGCCTCTATTGTGGCTGAAGTATTAAGTGAATTATTAGATACCGAGGTTTATCAATGGTTTGTTAATAAAATAAGCACACAGCATCAATGGGCAAGGGTGCTTATTAGTAATGCTGTGAGTATTCCCCTTGATAGTGCTATTTTTTGTCTGGTTGCGTTTTATGGACAAATGCCAAATGAAGTGATTTGGCAAATTTTTGTATTCAACATGGTGGTCAAATACACTTTAACATTATTTTCTATACCGTTAATTTATTTAGGTCCCCAATCAGCGAACTCATAATCACTACTCACTCAGATTAATTCGTTTGCTTGGATGCTTTAATCTTTGCCTATGTGCATATCTCAATTGAGCTTGCGAGCTAGTCCAAGTTAATAAAAAAGCCCACTTGAGCTGAGAGCTCTGTAGTAGGCTTTTTTTATTATGGGGGTTACAAAGTAGAGGGGTGATTGATGGATGGTTTACAACAGTATAGTTAGTAATCATTTAATATTGAGAGTTGCCTAGGGCTAAAAAAAATCAAGACCTCAGCTTTCTTCAGTTAATATCACTTTATCTTATTTTTATTGAATACATTTTATCTATGCGTTCCATCATCCAAAATTTGGAAGAATCCAAAATTCGAGAAGTGGCTAACTCCAGTATGGGTTTGCCTGATGTACTGGCATTTTGGTTTGGAGAGAGCGATGAAGTCACGCCTGACTTTATTCGGCAAGCTGCCATTGAATCTTTAAACAAGGGCGAAACTTTTTATTCTCATAATTTGGGTTTGCCCGAGTTAAGAACCGCTATTGCGGATCTGATGACAGAAAAGCATGGTCCCTCTATGGGGGCACCAGTTATTGAGTTTAGTCGGATTGCAGTGACTTCAGGAGGTGTTAGTGCCTTAATGGTGGCAGTGCAAGCATTGGTCAATGCAGGCGATGAAGTGGTGGCTGTAACACCCGTGTGGCCTAATTTAACGGCTCAGGCGCAGATTATGGGAGCCGAACTTCAAACGGTTGCTTTGCAGGTTAAAAACGGGGTTTGGAGCTTAGATTTGGATTTATTGCTCAATCGTATTACCTCCAAGACTCGTTTATTAATTGTAAATGCCCCCAATAATCCAACGGGTTGGACATTGAGTCGGGCAGAGCAAGCGCTAATTTTGGCGCATTGCCGAAAAACTGGCACTTGGATTTTGGCTGATGAGGTGTATGAAAACCTCTATTACGAAGTCACACAAAATAATTGTGCCCCTAGTTTCTTAGACTTAGCTTGCGATCAAGATAAACTCATTGTGGTGCATAGCTTTTCTAAGAGTTATTTAATGACCGGTTGGCGCTTAGGTTGGATGGTGATACCTTCTTGTCTTAATAGTGCGATGGGCAAATTAATTGAGTTTAATACTTCATGTGCCAGCGTTTTTACTCAGAGGGCAGGTATTGCCGCTATTCAGGGGCGCGAGTCCGTGACTCCTCAAGTAGTTCAGCATTTGCAACAATGCAGAGATGTTTTAGTGAGTGCTTTACAAACTTTACCAGGAGTAGAAGTTGCTTTACCCAAAGGCGGAATGTATGCATTTTTCCAGTTAGACGGCTACACCGATTCACTGGACTTGGCTAAACGCCTGGTAAAAGAAGCAGGTCTTGGCTTAGCGCCTGGATGTGCATTTGCACCAGAGGCAGATGGTTGGCTAAGATGGTGTTTTGCTTCGAAAGATTTAGCTCGATTAGAGCAGGGAGTAGCAAGGCTTAAAAGATGGATAGAAAAAAATCCTCACCCTACTGCTACTGCACATGCTCCAAAAGACAAACCAGATGAGTCTTTGCAATTGGGTTTGTTTTAATAGCTGATTAATTTGCTTTATGTCTAGTTCAAACCCCTACTCTTATCAGTATTTGACTGAGCCTATTTATCGAGCTGTTTTAAGAGCCTTAGCTCATTATGGTGCTGGTTGTTATATTGATATCAACCCACAACATCCTAGCACTCACTCAATTACCAACACCCTATATGAGTTAGGATGGGTAGGTGTTAATATAGAAGTGGTTCCCGATTATTGGGCTTATTTAAATAAAGTCAGACCGACAGACATTAATTTAAAACAAGCATTAGATGGCGAGCAATCTGAATTGTCATTGGCAAGTTTAGTGGCACAGTATGGTAATGGTGCTCTGCAGTTGTTAAGAATTAATCGATTAGGTAAAAATCACGCTAATCTACAGCAACTCAATTGGCAAAGTGCCGACCAGCGACCTTGGATAGTGCTTTTAGAAAATGATCAACAATATTTGTCTTTTAATCCCGATCAGCAATGCTTATTAAAAGACTATTTCCTAGCGCACCATTATCAAGTGATATTGCAAGATACACATCGCACGGTTTTAGTTGCCAAAGAGCACTCTTTATTACAGACGCAGGTAGCACAAATTGCCCAGGCCCATTTGCCTCTGCCAAGGCCATCGTTGTGGACGTGGCTTTCTAATAAACCGAGCCAAGGGGGACTCCCTTCGATCTCTCGATGGCAAATAATTAAAAATCTATTGATTAAATTAAAAACCGTAATCGCTGATGGACGCTTAGTTCCTGTGCTTCGACAAAGAATAAAAAAATGGATTAGACCTTTGCTGGGTCGTTTGATGCATATTACTTGGTTAAGAAAAATGGCTTATTTATTAATGGACAGAGTGAGTATAGTGCATCACTTGGTAGCTCTTATGAAAGAGACGACGCAAGCTGCTACACCGCCACTTGTTAGTTCAGATCATATAAGCACACTAGCGAAACCTAAGTCCTTCAATAAGGGATCTGCGCATAAGGCCTACTCAAGTCCAAGTGAAGAAATGTTGCTCAAGCTACAGCAATCAATTCAATTATTGAAAGACTAAAGTCTTAAGCACAATTTAAAAGGTTTCCGATGAAGTTGGTTATTGATATTCAGGGCGCTTTGGGAGATAGTAAACACCGAGGCATAGGACGTCATAGTTTGTCGTTATCTTTGGCAATTGCCCAATTAGCCAAGCATCATGAGGTCTGGTTATTACTCAATAGTTTGTTGCCAGAGAGTTTAGATGAAGTTAAAAAAGCATTTTCTGCTTGGGTAAATCCTACAAGAATGCGACATTTTGTCTCGCCTAATCCGATGGCCAATGGAAGTATAAAAGACACTTGGAAAATGCAGGCGGCAGAGTTATTGCGTGAGCAGTTTTTACTTAATCTGCAGCCCGATGTGGTTTTGGTCACTAGTTTGTTTGATGGTTTTGGAGACGCATCAGTTGCCAGTGTTAAACGGCTAGAGCCTAGTCCTTTGGTCGCCGTTATTTTGTATGATTTAATTCCTTTTGTGTATCAAGACGATTATTTACAAAATCAACGGTACAAACGTTTTTATTTGCACAAGCTAGAGCAATTAAAAAAAGCTGATTTATTATTATCCATTTCAGAATATTCTAAAAAAGAAGCCGTAGAGTTTTTGTCTTATCCGGCCGACCAGGTGGCAATTGTGCCTTGTGCTGTTGACGATTGTTTTCAACCTCAAAATTTAACTGCACAACAACATAGCCAATTACTCTACCGTTATGGCATTACCCGAAAAATGGTGATGTGTGCCCCTGGTGGCTTTGACTCACGGAAAAATTTATTACGTTTGATGCAGGCCTTCGCTTTATTGCCAAACGCCATACGCAGTCAACATCAGTTGGTCATTGCGAGTCGTTTAAGTCGAGTCGCCACTGATGACTCACGCCAACAACTACATCGCTGGCGCAAGGAGGCTGGTTTAGCGGAAGATGAGTTGGTCTTAACCGATTATTTACCACAAAATGATTTGGTCGCTTTGTATGCATCTAGTCAACTTTTTGTTTGCCCCTCCTTGCATGAAGGTTTTGGGTTACCCCCTTTAGAGGCAATGGCATGTGGTACAGCCGCTATTGGTTCGGGAGTATCTAGTATTCCAGAAGTAGTTTCATTTGATAGGGCCTTGTTTGATCCGTATTCGGTCGATGATATGAGTCAAAAAATGGCAGACGCTTTATCGGACCCCGTATTTTTAAAACAATTACAACAACACGCTCTTACTCAGGCGGCTAGTTTTTCTTGGCATTCTAGTGCTCAAAAAGCGCTTATTGCACTAGAGCAGTTAG
>JALQUL010000166.1 GCA_023260735.1 Limnohabitans sp.
ACTATTTTGGCTGGAACATGGCGTATGGCCCAATGGGAAATGTCATCACAGCAGCGTTTAACTTGGATGCACCAATGCCTAGAGCAAGGTGTACATAGTTTTGATTTAGCCGATTTATATGGCGATTACCAAGTCGATGGATTGGTCGGTGAGGCCTTGGCGCTGGACCCTAGCTTGCGACAAAAAATTAAAATTGTCGATAAATGTGGGATTCGATTGGTGTCTAAGTACCGCCCAGAAAATCGTATTAAACATTACGATACCAGTGCCGAGCATGTGATGGCATCGGTGCACAACTCATTAAAAGCACTTCACACCGATCACCTTGATTTATTACTCATTCATCGCCCCGATGTGTTAATGGATGCACAAGCTTTAGCACAAGTGTTTTTAGATTTAAAAGCGCAGGGTAAAGTGCTCCATTTTGGAGTGTCTAATTTTTCGACTAGTCAGTTTGATTTGCTCAATCAATATATACCTTTAGTGACCAATCAAATTGAATTTTCACCTTTGTGTTTAACTCCACTCACTGATGGCACATTGGACCTGGCACAAAAATTAAAAGCCCCTCCTATGATTTGGTCTGCATTGGCGGGCGGAAGATTATTCCAACCAGAAAATCAACGCGAACAGGCCGTAGTGGCAGTCTTACAAAGAATGGCACAAGAAAAAAATATCAGTGTCACGACCTTGGTTTATGCATGGATATTAAAACACCCCAGCCACCCACAAATTATTTTGGGTAGTCAAAGGTTTGAAGCCATTACAGAGGCAGTGGCTGCTTTAAGCGTACAGCTAAGCAATCAAGATTGGTATGAAATTTGGACGGCTTCTACTGGTCATGAAGTGGCTTAGCTTAGCTTCATAAAAAGCCTTAACCGTATGGATGGCAGGGGCTCGGATAGATTAATTGGTTGGCTTCTTCACTCATAGCAATACATAAAAATAAGGCTAAGCATAAACATCATGTGCTTAATCGCCCCTTCTAATTGTTGCCATATTTGTATGCCCTTGAGTTTTGTAAAGGCTATTGAAGCAAGTGCTAGTTTAAAAGCACTTGCTTCAGATTCTTTGATTGGTTTTTTATATCAACCCTCATGCTTTGAATACCGAGTAGCATGGCGGACTGATTTTTAAATCGCCACCTCGGTTAAAACGCTTTTTGTACAACTTCTAACAGCGCTGGCTGACGTTGCCATATCTTTGTTAAAAATTATTTTTTGTTTATGTCTTTAGAAAATTTTGATCTGATTATTTTTGATCTTGATGGTACTTTGTTAGATACCGTTTTAGAAATTACGCAGTCGGTGAATGCGGGTTTAAAAGTGTTGGCATTGCCGTTGGTAGAGTCTCATCAAATAAGAGATTGGGTAGGCCAAGGGGCAGAGCATTTATTTACAATAGCTAGCCAATTTTCAATCTCACAAAGCCCTCAGCAGTTGCCTTTAACAAGCGCACAATTTCAAACGGGCTTTCAAGCTTTTATGACGGCCTACGAGCTCTATTCTGGAAAAAATAGTCAGCTTTACCCCTTCGTACGAGAAGCCTTGGTACAACTTCAGCAAAAGGGAAAACATTTGGCCGTGGTCACCAACAAGGTCAAGCGCTTAGCTGATTTAGCCTTGGTCCAACACAACTTATCGCACTATTTTGAGTTGGTGATTGGCGGTGATACCTTTGCACAAAAAAAGCCCGACCCCTATGCGATTGACTACTGTAGGCAGTTTTATCAAGTGGCGGCAGACAAAACACTTTTTGTAGGAGACTCGGTGACCGATGTTTTAACTGCCCGCAATGCTAATGTAGCGGTGTGGGCCTTGCCCTATGGTTATAACCACGGTGAACCCATTGAAAAAAGCCAGCCCGATCAAGTCGTGGCGGACTTTTCTGTGTTTATTTAATCAATTTCTAACATCATCCTAAGTTAAAAATAGGGTCTTGTGCTTATTTTATTAAGCGCATTATGAAGTAAGGGATTGAAGTGACTGAATGTTAAGATTCAAGAAGAGACATCTTCGGTTTTGGGTTGAAAAAATAAGCATGAGCCAGATACCAATAACTTTATTGATCGCCTAATTTTGCAGCATGATTTTGTAAAAATAATAAACGTGCCAGCATAGCTAAAAAACCAATACTGCCGGTTGAAACAATAAGTAGTGGCCAAAATGGTAAAGACATACCTAGTTTTCGAGCTTGAGGTAGTACTAGGTACCAAACAAGATAATTGGAGCCAAAGCTCTTCAACAAGCAATGCCTATTAGTGCGGCACCAGTGCTTACCACCTATTATGCTAGCCCCTTGGGTGAACTTGCTTTTTTAGTATGCTTGGCACTTTTGGTTCACCACAAAATAATAGTTTAGCTTCGTTACGAGCAGTGCATATGTTTGCGGCAAATCAAGTAACACAAGATCTAATGAAGCAATTAAATGAAGAGATTGAATTACAAAATTTTTAAACTTAAAAGTATAAAAACCCCATTTCTACTACTTAATACGGATTATCAAACCCCAACTTGTGCATAATCTGTATTTCTAGGGCTTCCATTTCTTCTGCTTCGGCTTGGCCTAACTCATGGTCATAGCCCTGTGCATGCAAACAACCATGTACCAATAAATGAGCATAGTGGGCTTGCAAAGTTTTACCCTGTTCTTTGGCTTCACGCTCTACCACTTCAGCACAAATGACGAGGTCGGCGCATACTATGGGTGCTTGGCTGTAATCAAAAGTTAATACATTGGTGGCATAGTCTTTTTGTCTATAACTTTTATTCAGCGCTTGCGCTTCATCGGCTTGCACAATACGTACGGTTATTTCTGCATCATATTGTTGTAGGCTATGGCGTAAATACTTGGCCACCTGATGACGCTTTAACACCTCACGATGTGCTTGGAATTGGTTTTTTGCTAAGGCAATTTGTAGCGATAAAGTTAAATTAGCAAGTGCCATTTATTTTTTCTTTCTGATGGAAGTGGCTGCAGTTTTGGTCTTGCTAGAAGTACTCGTTTTTTTAGTGCTTGGGGCAATATTTTTACTTTTACTACTGGCAGTTGTGCTTGCCTGACTAATTTTTTTTGCCGCAGTACGGCGAGTTGTTTTAGCTGGTACTGTAGTTAAAGTGGACACCTTGGTAGACTTTTGAGTGTCTGCTTTAGCAGCGCTTGTAATGGGCGCAGTGGCTGCCGTAGGGCTTATCACTTTTTGTGCCGCATGATCATAGGCGTCCACAATGCGGGCCACCAAAGGATGACGTACCACATCGGCACTATTTAAATAACACAGTCCAATTCCCGCCACATTTTTTAAAATGCTCTCTACTTCTACCAAACCACTACGTTGATCTTTAGGTAAATCAATTTGGCTCACATCACCTGTTACTACCGCCTTAGAGCCAAAACCCAAACGGGTTAAAAACATTTTCATTTGTTCTGGGGTGGTGTTTTGTGCTTCATCTAAAATCACAAAAGCATTGTTTAAAGTGCGGCCACGCATAAACGCCAAGGGCGCCACTTCTAACGCACCTCGCTCGAAGGCTTTGGTGACTTTTTCAAAACCCATTAAGTCATATAAGGCATCATATAAGGGGCGTAAATACGGATCAATTTTTTGATGCATATCGCCAGGTAAAAAACCTAAACGCTCGCCTGCTTCAACTGCTGGCCTTGTGAGTACAATGCGTTGTACATTGCTACGCTCTAAGGCATCGACTGCACTGGCAACGGCTAAATAGGTTTTACCCGTACCTGCAGGGCCAATTGCAAGAGTAATGTCGTTAGTGGCAATTTGCTCTAAATAAACCGCTTGATTTTGTGTTCTGGCGGTTAAATGGGGTTTACGAGTGTGTAGCGTATTATCTTGGCCTAACATGCTAGGATCAGAAGCTAAAATCAGTTGTAGCATATTGGCATCAAAACTGCGATTAGCCGCTTCATAGGCCGCTTGTAACACTTCCATCGCTTGGTTGGTCGCATCTTTAGGGCCATCAATCTTAAACTGTTCATGTCGATGTGCAATATGCACACCTAATGCCTCTTCAATCATTCGTAAATGTGAGTCGAGCGGGCCACACAGACGGTCAAGTCTGGCATTATTGGGGGGCGTAAAAGAATGGCGAAGAATCAACGTGATAATCCTCTGGTTAAATAATATTCAAAGAAAGTAAACTTCATGATTGGCAAACTTACTGGCATTTTGCATGAAAAAACCCCACCTCAAATCATTATTGATTGTAATGGTGTGGGTTACGAGGTTTTTGTTCCAATGAGCACTTACTATAATTTACCCGCTAGTGGTGAAAAAATCAGTTTATTGACTCATTTTATCGTGCGTGAGGATGCCCAATTGTTGTATGGTTTTGCTACTAGCCCAGAACGTGATGCTTTTAGGCAACTGATTAAAATATCGGGTGTGGGCCCTCGAACTGCTTTAGCTATTTTAAGTGGTTTAAGCGTGGCCGATTTAAGTGATGCCATTACTCGCCAAGAACCAGGTCGATTGGTCAAGGTGCCAGGAATAGGGAAAAAAACAGCCGAACGTTTATTACTCGAACTCAAAGGCAAGTTTGGAGCAGACTTAGCTCTATTTCGAGAGCAACCACTGCCCGATAATCAATCCGATATTGAGCAAGCCTTGGTGGCTTTGGGCTATAGCGAAAAAGATGCTCATTTGGCATTAAAAAGTTTACCCGCCTCTATTGGTGTGAGTGATGGTATTAAATTGGCTTTAAAAGCCCTTACTAAATAACAATTGATAACTCTTGTATAGGTGAACGCATGACAATTCAAACCGATGATTTTGGTGTTGCACCACCTAAAAGAGTCATTGATGCAAGCCCCGACTCGCCGCGTGAAGAGGCCATAGAGCGTGCTTTAAGGCCTAAACGTTTAGATGAATATGTAGGTCAGGCCAAAGTTCGCGAACAACTCGAAATTTTTATTGGTGCGGCTTCAAAAAGAGGTGAAGCTCTTGATCATGTTTTATTGTTTGGTCCACCAGGTTTGGGTAAAACCACGCTATCTCACATCATTGCGCAAGAACTAGGCGTTAATATGCGCCAAACTAGTGGGCCTGTGCTAGAAAAACCTAAAGATTTAGCCGCTTTATTAACCAATCTTGAAAAAAATGATGTGCTGTTTATTGATGAAATTCATCGGCTCAGCCCAGTTGTCGAAGAAATTTTATATCCGGCGCTAGAAGATTATCAAATTGATATCATGATTGGTGAGGGGCCTGCTGCCCGTTCAATTAAGTTAGATTTGCAACCCTTTACTTTGGTGGGTGCGACCACTAGGGCAGGTATGTTGACCAACCCGCTACGAGACCGCTTTGGTATTGTGGCTAGACTTGAGTTTTATACCTCTGAAGAGCTCGCCAAAATTGTTAAGCGCAGTGCCGGTTTATTAAATGCTCCCATGGATGACGCCGGTTGTTTTGAAATTGCCCGTCGCTCTAGAGGCACCCCCCGAATTGCCAATCGCTTACTGCGTCGTGTGCGTGATTATGCAGAAGTCAAAGGGCAGGGCAAAATTGATTTAGACATTGCGAACCGAGCTTTAGCCATGTTAGATGTCGATCCTCAAGGCTTTGATATTATGGATAGAAAATTGTTAGAAGCGGTCATACATCGTTTTGATGGTGGACCTGTAGGACTTGATAACGTGGCCGCTAGTATTGGTGAAGAGCGTGACACGATTGAAGATGTAATCGAGCCCTATTTAATTCAGCAGGGCTTTTTACAACGCACCCCAAGAGGCCGTATTGCGACTTTAGCTGCCTATGCTCATTTGGGGGTAACGCCGCCTAAAACCCCATAAAGTACTGATAAATACTCATAAGATCAATAAATAGTCGTTAATTGGTTGAGTGACTAAAGTGATCAAAACCGCTTGAATCAATCTGAGTTGGTTGGCTTAGGCTAGTTTCAGAAGCACTCATCTGTAATAAGCCATTTGCAGTGGTGCAACCGATTCGGTGTAAGCGACCCCACTGTGGGTTTTGCTGACTTAATTGTTCCAGTGCATGACGGTGCTTGGCTGCATGACGAACGGTTCAT
>JALQUL010000286.1 GCA_023260735.1 Limnohabitans sp.
CTAGGCGTTGTTAAAGTTGATAACATTTTAGTCTCTAAAAAACGCTCGGTTAAATGAGCAGGAGACGCCAAAAAGCCCACCCGCCAATTAGGCGCTAATATTTTGGCAAAACCACCTACATAAATGGTTTGTTGCAAGGCATCTAAAGCACATAAACGGGTCGCATGTTCATTGGCTAAAGGGCTATAGGTATCATCTTCAACAATATAAAACTGTTTCTCTCTGGCAATAGTTAACAGGGAATGTGCACTAGAGGGTGTTAGACAATAACCAGTCGGATTATGCAAAACGCTTAAGCTCACAAATAGTTTAGGATGATGCTGCTCACAATACTGCTTCATGATTTCCAAATCAGGGCCCATAGGACCTCTTGGCACTGGCAATATCTTCATTCCCATAGAAGCTAAACGGGCATATTCAATCGCCCATCCAGGCTCCTCAACCATCACGGCATCACCCGCCCTCAGCAAGGTACGACTCACAATATCTAAGGCATGAGTAGCACCAATCGTGGTAATAATTTGATCGGCTTCGGCATGGATTTGATGCTGCTGCAATTTACCCGATAAAGCCCGTCTTAAACCCATATCGCCATGGGGTTCACCGTATTCATAAGAAAAACTGGCTACTCCTTTTGTCATCACATAACGCACTGATGAAGCGAGGAAAGTATTGTCTAACCAAGTCGATGGTAAAACACCCATACCTGGTTGTGGCTTGTCACTAATTCTGTGAAACATTCCTCTCACTAAGGCCCCGGCATTTAATGGGGCTTGATGATGACGCGTAATAACTGAATTGTCGCCATTGAGAAGTTGGTTGTGAATACCTAGACCAGAAGTTGCTTCACTTTTAAGCATTTCTCTGACAAAAAATCCTCGGTTTTTTCTAGCCTCTATCCAACCTTGGGCCTGTAGCCTATCATAGGCTGCCACTACGGTAGAGGGGCTAAGTTGATGCTGCTGGGCGCATTGCCTCACCGACGGCAATTTACTACCGGGAGACAATAAATGCGATTGAATGCGACTAGCAATTAATTGAACTAATTGTTCGGTCAAAGATACCGATGAGGCTTTTACTAACATATGTCCAACATGATTCATGTGTAATGCTAAGAACAACCATACAGTTTCTAAAGTGAGTGGCTAAACTGTATGGGTGATGTATGGTTTTATGACGTATATTATGCAATATATAAAATAATTTTATTTTTTCTCGACCTTTTTTTACTTAGCTTAAAGCCTCCTACCTATGACTGCTGCCGAATTCTCTGCACTTATGTTGGTCGCCACTGCCACTAGTTTTACACCCGGGCCTAATACCACTCTATCTACCGCATTGGCAGCCAATAGAGGTTTAAAAGCGAGCCTGCATTACGTGTTAGCTGTACCGGTAGGCTGGGGTTTGTTGTTTACGCTTTGTGCTTTTGGTGTTGGTAATATCGTGACTCAAATACCTGCTTTGGCCTATGCAGTTAAATATTTTGGCATTGCTTATTTAATTTGGCTAGCTAGTAAATTGTGGAAAAGTGGACAATTGAGCTCGGCCAACGAGAGCCAACTTGATGTGACGTTTTTTCAGGGTATCTTGTTGCAGTTTTTAAATATCAAAGCTTGGATGCTCGCTTTAACAGTGGCTTCTGGGTGGTTGGCAGGGCAAGCTGATTTTTATGCTCGTTATTTTATGATTTTACCCTTAATGTTAGGTTTTGCTTTTTTTAGCAATTTACTTTATGCCAGTGTAGGCTCACTTTTAAGAGAATGGTTAAAAAAAGGCCAACGTTTATTAATGTTTAATCGTGGTATGGCTTGTATTCTTTTCCTTACCAGTCTGTGGCTCATTAGCTTCCCCGTTCAACAAGGACACTCATGAAACATCAACAAAAACAACAGTGGGGAATGTTATTGGGTATTCTGGGGGTGATTATTTTTGCAGCCACTTTACCCATGACCCGACTCGCCACCGGTTTTGGAAGTAGCCCTCAACTGTCCGCTGGTTTCATCACTTTTGGCAGAGCCAGTGTGGCGGGCATTTTGTCAGTGCTTTATTTGCTTTTCAATCGTAGTACTTGGTTAAAACCTAAGCATATTACCCCTTTACTAATTGCCGCCTGTGGCAATGTTTTAGGTTATTCATTTTTCCTTAGTATGGCTTTAAGGCAAGTAGAAGCATCACATGCCGCCGTAGTCATAGGAATTTTGCCTTTAGCAACCGCTACAATCGCGAGTTGGATATTGCATCAAAGGCCTAGCTTAGGATTTTGGTTATGCTCAATTTTGGGTTGCTGCTTGGTGGTCGTTTTTTTATGGCTAAAAGGGGGTAGCCAATCTTGGTTTCCACAATTGGCTGACTTGTACTTATTAATGGCGGTTTTGTGCGCGGCAACTGGTTATGTTTTTGGTGCAAAAGTAACTCCCGACCTAGGTGCCGAACGAGTTATTTGTTGGATGTTGGTATTAACTTTACCCATTTGCTTACCCATGGCCATTTATTATTGGCCCAGCACCACAATTCGTGCTGCCAGCTGGTGGGGCTTTACCTATGTTTCATTATTTAGCATGTGGATTGGATTTTTTGCTTGGTACCGAGGGCTCGATTGGGGTGGTACGGTAAGAGTGAGTCAAAGCCTTTTACTACAACCATTTTTCTCTATGCTGTTTGCCACATTTTTACTCAATGAGGTCTTAGACACCCTCACACTAGGTTTTGCATTGGCTGTTATTTTGACGGTATTTATAGGTCGGAAAATGCCCATTCGACAAGTCACTTAATTCCAATTTATTGGGCTATTTTCATTTTTGTTTTACTTATTTATTTCAATCGATTCATCTAGGAGTTTTTAAAATGTCCCGCACTCAAAACCCATGGCAACTCGCTAAACGCACAGAGGCGATGAATCCATCTGTTATTCGTGAAATTTTAAAAGTCACAGAAAAACCAGGCATTATTAGTTTTGCAGGTGGCCTACCCTCTACCAAAACTTTTGCCATTGATGCATTTGCTAAAGCCTGCCAAGAAGTTTTAAAAGGTCAAGGTGACGCCTTTGCACAAGCCTCATTGCAATATGCTGCCAGCGAAGGTTACGGCCCACTGCGTGAGATGGTCGCCGATATGCTACCTTGGAATGTCGATCCAGCCCAAGTCATTATTACCACTGGTTCACAACAAGGTCTTGATTTAGTCTCTAAAGTCTTAATTGACCAAGGCAGTAAAGTAGCAGTTGAAACCCCTACCTATTTAGGCGCACTACAAGCCTTTACGCCAATGGAGCC
>JALQUL010000312.1 GCA_023260735.1 Limnohabitans sp.
AACCAAGATGGTAGTTATACCTATGCGGGAAGAAGCGATGATATGTTAAAAGTAAGTGGTATTTATGTATCGCCATTCGAAGTCGAAGCTACCCTTATTCAGCATCCAAGTGTTTTAGAAAGTGCTGTAATTGGTGTAAATGACCAAGATGGTCTTACTAAAACCAAAGCTTATGTGGTTTTAAAAGAAGGCAAAACTGCCACTGAAGAAGAACTCAAGGCTTTTGTTAAACAATTTTTAGCACCATATAAATATCCAAGAATGATTGAATTTGTTGCGCAATTACCCAAAACTGCTACAGGCAAGATTCAACGTTTTAAATTGCGTGAATTAAGCCACTCCTAAGTCCATCATGAGTGCGATCTTACCTGTTATTTTTTCTCAGCCTAATACCACTTCATTCACCGAAATTGAATGGAATGGGCAACGCTTGTCCGTTGAATATCAACTCATTTCACCATTGCAAATCAACACTCAAGAAAAAATTATTTTTTTGCACGAAGGTTTGGGTTGTATCTCAATGTGGAAGAGTTTTCCAGAGCAGTTATGCCATCTTTTAGGTATGCAGGGTATGGTGTATTCTAGGCCGGGTTATGGAAAATCAAGTCCTCTGAGCAATAGCCCTAATTGGACTTCTGACTTTATGCATTTACAAGCCAAAGAAATATTACCCTTAATTTTAAAATCTTTGAACTGGCTGAATGCAGAAAATAGCAGCGAGCAAAAATTACACTTATTGGGTCATAGCGATGGAGCATCTATTGCAATCATTTTTGCTGCACAATTTCCGCAACTGCTCAGCACACTCACCGTTTTAGCACCTCATATTAAAGTCGAAAATATCACCTTGAAAGGCATTCAAAAAGCAAGGCTTGCTTACTTCAATGGCAATATGCTTGCAGCCTTATCCAAGCATCATCAAAACCCACAATTGTGTTTTGAATCTTGGAGTTCAATATGGTTATCAGATGAATTTAGGACATGGAATTTAGCAGCCGAGTTAAGACAATTACAATGCCCGGTGCTTGCCATACAAGGTTTTCAAGATGCGTATGGCACTATGGAGCAAATCAATGAAATTCAAAAACTGCACTCTCCCACTCGATTAATTCAATTGCAAGATTGTGGCCACTCACCCCATAAAGATCAATTACAGCAAGTGTTACAAGCTTGTAGTGAATTCATTGCATAATAGTTTTTTTCACCTTCATTATTAACCAAAAGGAGACACCTCATGAAAAAATTTCAACACGCATTATTAGCAAGTTTATGCGCAGTTGCATTGCCACTTCTTTCAGGCAATGCACTAGCTCAAAATACTGGTAAAATTAAAGTGGGCTTAATGCTACCTTATACAGGCACTTTTGCAGCTTTAGGCACTGCCATTGAAAACGGCTTTAAATTACAATTGGCCGAGCAAGGTGGAAAAATCGCTGGTCGTGAGGTGGAATTTTTTAAAGTAGATGATGAGTCTGATCCTTCTAAAGCCACAGACAACGTTAATAAATTAGTCAAGCGTGACCAAGTTGATATATTAGTAGGGAGTGTTCACTCTGGAGTAGCGATGGCAATGGCAAAAGTTGCTAAAGACACCAATACCCTACTCGTAGTTCCTAATGCTGGCGCCGATGCCGTAACTGGCCCCATGTGTGCACCCAATATTTATCGCAGCTCATTTAGCAACTACCAACCTGGTTATGCCATGGGCGAAGTCATGGCGAAAAAAGGTCATAAAAAAGTAGTGACTATTACTTGGAAATACGCAGCAGGTGATGAATCAGTCAAAGGCTTTAAAGAAGCTTTCGAGAAAAAGGGTGGCCAAGTGGTCAAGGAGTTAACACTGCCTTTCCCCAACGTAGAGTTCCAAGCCTTATTAACAGAAATTGCAGCTACTAAACCCGATGCAGTTTACACCTTTTTCGCTGGCGGTGGTGCTGTTAAATTTGTAAAAGATTACCATGCAGCTGGCCTTCGCAAAACTATTCCCTTATATGGTGCTGGCTTTATTACCGACGGTACATTAGAGGCACAAGGCGAAGCAGCAGCAGGCTTGCTTACTACCTTGCATTATGCCGATAACCTAGAAACTGCACGTAATAACTCTTTCCGTTTAGCCTATGTAAAGGCCTATAAGCTGCAACCCGATGTTTATGCGGTTCAAGGTTATGATGCTGCCCAAATTTTACAAGCAGGTTTAACTGCAGTAAAAGGCGATGTGAGCAAAAAAGCTGAAATGGCTGCTGCAATGCAAAAAATGACGATCAATAGCCCAAGAGGTCCGTTTAAATTATCTAAAGCCAATAATCCGATTCAAGATATTTATTTACGTGAAGTGAAAGGTCGTGAAAATCTGAGTTTAGGAGTAGCGTCCAAGCAATTGGCTGACCCTGCACGTGGTTGCAGAATGTAATTAACCTCGCTCCCTTCAAAAGGGTAGGTTATTTTTACTCTTTTTATGGCACTAGACTTTTGATCAACTAATAACAAAAGCTAGTGCCAATCCCTCAACAATATTCTTATTTTTCTCTCCAAAGGTTTATCAATGGACATAGCTACTTTCTTGGTCCAATGCCTTAATTCACTTCAATACGGCTTATTATTATTTTTAGTGGCCTCTGGCCTGACTTTAATATTTGGCATTATGGGTGTTATTAATTTGGCTCACGGCAGCTTTTACATGATAGGTGCTTATATGGCCTATGCTTTATCGCCTTGGGTAGCAGGTACTTTTGGAGGTGGGTTTTTTAGTGTTTTGGCCTTAGGAATTGTATTGTCGATTGTCTTAGGCTATGTTTTAGAGTGGGCATTTTTTAGTTATTTATATGAACGTGAACACTTACAACAAGTGCTGATGACTTATGGTTTGATTTTAGTTTTTGAAGAGCTTCGTAGTATTTTAATTGGTGATGATGTTTACGGCGTGCAAGCCCCTGAATGGCTTTCTGGTTCGTTTGCTCTAGGTAACTTAATGACCTATCCAATTTACCGGATTTTTATGTCCGCCGTTTGTTTAGTATTGGCTTTGGGTATGTATTTGGTACTTACTAAAACTCGACTCGGTATGATGATAAGAGCAGGCAGTAATAACCGAGAAATGGTGCAGGCGCTTGGTATTGATATTCAGTTTTTATACCGCGTGGTGTTCGCCGCTGGCGTGGCTTTAGCCGTTACCGCAGGCATTATTGCATCACCTGTTTCTTCGGTTTATCCTGGCATGGGCAACTCAGTACTCATTATTTGTTTTGTGGTGGTAGTTATAGGTGGTATTGGATCGATTAGAGGGGCATTAATAGCCGCCCTATTAATTGGTGTGGTAGATACCTTTGGCAAAGTAGTATTTCCACAAGCAGCTGGCGTTTTAGTTTATGTGCTAATGGCGCTGATTCTTTTAGTAAAACCCAATGGCCTATTTAAAGCAGGATAAAAAAATGTTTTCTAATCGTCAATCCGCTTTGTTTTTTGTATTGATATGCATGCTCGCTCTAGCTGTTTATCCATTGGTAGCCGGTCAATTTGGTATAGATTTAGTCAGCAAAATTATGATTTATGCTATTTTTGCGCTTAGCCTGGAGCTACTCGTAGGACGCACTGGCTTAGTCTGTTTTGGGCATTCAGCATTTTTTGGTATTGGTGCTTATATCGCTGTCTTATTGAGTGGTGATGGTAGTAGCCCACCGGCTTTAATTACTTTAATGTTATTAAGCGTTGCAGCTGCAGGATTGTATGCCTTGTTCATGGGTGCTTTATCACTCAGAACTCAGGGTGTTTACTTTATTATGGTCACTCTAGCCTTTGCTCAAATGGCTTATTATATTTTTCATGACACTCCCATTGGTGGCGGCACCGATGGCATTTATTTAATGCTCAAACCCGTTTTAAGCATTGGTCACTCCACTTTAATTGATCTTGATAATGCCAATGTATTTTATTGGTTCACTTTGTTTTGTTTATGCGCAGTGATGGCATTTTTAGCTCTTCTCATGCAATCTCGATTTGGCCATGCCCTAGTGGGCATCAAGTCAAACGAGCAAAGAATGAGAGCCACTGGTTTTTCTACCTATCCCTATAAATTAGCCGCTTTTGTAGTGTCGGGTTGTATTGCAGGACTAGCCGGTTTTTTATTCGGTGTTAAAGACGCCTATGTGAATCCGGAATTACTCAGCTGGCATTTATCGGGAGCTGTTTTAATTATGATTATTTTGGGTGGTTTAGGTCACTTAAGAGGTGCATTATTAGGGGCTTTTGCTTTTGCTTTATTACAAGAATTATTTAAATCGGAAGCCATTTTTGGAAGTTTTGCTAAGCATTGGCAATTAGGCTTAGGCATTACGATTATTGCCTGTGTGGCATGGTTGCCAAAAGGTTTAATAGAACTACCTACAAGAGTGTTACAACGCTTGGGTGGTCCTATTTCAGAGTCTAAACTGTAAGACTCAGGCTCATAAGATTAAAGCACCATAAGGCTAATTCCTACATCATTTTTTAAATGCCCAATGAAACCAACCATCACTCAGTTATCAGCACCGCTCTTGTCAGCACAACAACTCAGCAAACGCTGGGGTGGCTTGTTAGCAGTTGACAATGTCTCAATTGACCTGAATCGCAATCAAGTACATGCGGTCATAGGTACCAATGGTGCGGGTAAATCTACTTTAATTAATTTGTTATCGGGTGAGTTTGCACCTACCAGTGGCACAATTCACTTATTAGGTCACAATGTTAGCCAATTAAGTCAACCTAAAAGAGCCAACCTAGGACTAGGACGAAGCTATCAACGTAATACCGTTTTTAATAACTTTACCGTCTATGAAAACTGTCGTCTTTCTGCTCAAGGTAAATTTCAAAATCCATGGCAAATTTGGCAAAGTGCTACTAATTGCCAAAAAAGCTGTGAAATGGCCGATAAAGCCATCACTCTCACAGGCCTAGAAAGCTTAACACAAAGGCCTGCTGGTTTGCTTTCGCATGGTCAAAAACGACAATTAGAAATGGCCATGTGTTTAGCTACTGGCCCTGAAGTTTTATTATTCGATGAACCTCTTGCCGGCATGGGAGCAGAAGAAACAGAACGTATGCTGGCCTTACTTGCCGACTTAAGGACCCAGTACGCCATTCTTTTAGTCGAACATGATATGGATGCAGTATTTCGAATTGCAGATATCATCACCGTAATGGTCAATGGCGCAGTTATTGCCAGTGGCTCGCCAACTGCCGTGCGACAAAACGAAATGGTACAAGCCGCCTATTTAGGAGAACACGCATGAACTCCACCCAGCAAGTCTCAACTCAAGCCAATAATAGCCTAGTAGTGCAAATTCAAGACCTACATGCATGGTATGGTTCAAGCCATGTTTTGCACGGTATTGATCTAGAAATAGCACGCGGTGAAACCATCGGTTTATTAGGTCGAAATGGCATGGGGAAATCGACTCTCATACGAAGTCTATTAGGTTTAGTACCTCAACGAGATGGCAAAATTAGCGTGTTTGGTCATGATGTTTCTAAAGCTAAAGCACATAGCGTTGCTCGCCTTGGAATTGCCTATGTACCTGAAGGGCGAGGAATATTTACCAACCTTGATGTCAAAGAAAATTTAGTCATGGCCTCACGCATAGGACGTAACGGTCAAAACGAGTGGACTCTTGATAAGGTCTTGAGTACCTTCCCTCGTTTAAAAGAACGTTACACTAACTTAGGTGGCGAACTCTCTGGGGGTGAACAACAAATGTTGTCGATTGGTAGAGCACTCATGACTCACCCCGACTTAATTATTTTAGATGAAGCCACCGAAGGACTTGCACCTCTTATTGTGCAAGAAATTTGGCGCGTTATTGATGAAATCAGAGCCTCTGGAATTGCCACTTTAATAGTCGATCGTGACTTTAAAAAAGTCTTACAACGCTCTGATAAAGCAGTGGTACTTCAAAAAGGCCAAGTCGTTTTAAGTGGACCTTCTGCTGATTTATTGCATAACCCCAACTTGAATAGCTTTTTGGGTTTGTAAAAAAAGGGGACTTTAAAAAGTCCTTTTTTTATTTAGATAATCATAGTGCCAAAATTTTTTTCTATGCTAACACTACCGAAAATTTATTTTCTTTTAAAGCTAAAAATACCTCTTGCTTAACTTCAATTGCTACTTCTTGATCGGGTAGAACGACAAAAATTTTCCCTAGTTCGGTCTCAAAAGTGTACTCATAATAGCTGCCTAAATAAGCCTTTTTTAACAACACTGCCTTTAAAGCCTGCCCTATCTTAGGACTCGCTACTAACTGCCAAGATTCAGGCCGAATTGCTAGCTTTACGGGTCCTACTCGTTGGGTTCTATTTTGTTTAAACACCAAGCTACCTAATGCAATATCACCATTAGCTAAGACCTGGGC